>NZ_CAUQTU010000012.1:0-62462 GCF_963521255.1 uncultured Streptococcus sp.
AGAGACCAGATGGCTCAACATACCCACCAGGAACTAAGGTAGAAATTCCAGGTAAGAACGGAACTCCAATTGTCGTAATCATTGGACAAGATGGAAAAGGTAAAGTACCAAATAGTGATTTACCAGATGGAAAAGTACCAGGAACAGCTAAGATTACAGAACCAGGTAAACCATCTGTGGAAGTACCAGTAGTAACAACGCCAGCGAAACTTACACCAACGGTAGAATTGGAACAAGATCCTAAGACAGGGGATGTAACAGTAACACCTAAGAGACCAGATGGCTCAACATACCCACCAGGAACTAAGGTAGAAATTCCAGGTAAGAACGGAACTCCAATTGTCGTAATCATTGGACAAGATGGAAAAGGTAAAGTACCAAATAGTGATTTACCAGATGGAAAAGTACCAGGAACAGCTAAGATTACAGAACCAGGCAAACCAGCTGTTGAAGTACCAGTAGTAACAACGCCAGCGAAACTTACACCAACGGTAGAATTGGAACAAGATCCTAAGACAGGGGATGTAACAGTAACACCTAAGAGACCAGATGGCTCAACATACCCACCAGGAACTAAGGTAGAAATTCCAGGTAAAGATGGTAACCCAATTATTGTTACAATCGGTGAAGAAGGTAAAGGTAAAGTGCCAAACAGTGAATTACCAGAAGGTAAAGTTCCAGGAACAGCTAAGATTACAGAACCAGGCAAACCAGCTGTTGAAGTACCAGTAGTAACAACGCCAGCGAAACTTACACCAACGGTAGAATTGGAACAAGATCCTAAGACAGGGGATGTAACAGTAACACCTAAGAGACCAGATGGCTCAACATACCCACCAGGAACTAAGGTAGAAATTCCAGGTAAAGATGGTAACCCAATTATTGTTACAATCGGTGAAGAAGGTAAAGGTAAAGTGCCAAACAGTGAATTACCAGAAGGTAAAGTTCCAGGAACAGCTAAGATTACAGAACCAGGTAAACCATCTGTGGAAGTACCAGTAGTAACAACGCCAGCGAAACTTACACCAACGGTAGAGTTGGAACAAGATCCTAAGACAGGGGATGTAACAGTAACACCTAAGAGACCAGATGGCTCAACATACCCACCAGGAACTAAGGTAGAAATTCCAGGTAAAGATGGTAACCCAATTATTGTTACAATCGGTGAAGAAGGTAAAGGTAAAGTGCCAAACAGTGAATTACCAGAAGGTAAAGTTCCAGGAACAGCTAAGATTACAGAACCAGGTAAACCATCTGTGGAAGTACCAGTAGTAACAACGCCAGCGAAACTTACACCAACAGTAGAGTTGGAACAAGATCCTAAGACAGGGGATGTAACAGTAACACCTAAGAGACCAGATGGCTCAACATACCCACCAGGAACTAAGGTAGAAATTCCAGGTAAGAACGGAACTCCAATTGTCGTAATCATTGGACAAGATGGAAAAGGTAAAGTACCAAATAGTGATTTACCAGATGGAAAAGTACCAGGAACAGCTAAGATTACAGAACCAGGTAAACCATCTGTGGAAGTACCAGTAGTAACAACGCCAGCGAAACTTACACCAACAGTAGAGTTGGAACAAGATCCTAAGACAGGGGATGTAACAGTAACACCTAAGAGACCAGATGGCTCAACATACCCACCAGGAACTAAGGTAGAAATTCCAGGTAAGAACGGAACTCCAATTGTCGTAATCATTGGACAAGATGGAAAAGGTAAAGTACCAAATAGTGATTTACCAGATGGAAAAGTACCAGGAACAGCTAAGATTACAGAACCAGGCAAACCAGTTGTAGAAGTTCCAGTAGAAACACCAGCTAAGGTAACACCAGGTAAAGTCACACCAGCAACACCAACAGATCCAATTCCAGTTGCACCAGTGACACCTGATACGCCAGTCAAACCTGCTACTAATGGAGGTTCTAGTCAAGATACACCTGTACCAACAACTCCAATTCCAGATGCAGTTACTCCGAATACAGATCAGGTAGATACTCAGACTACTATTGACAATGGAGCTAAGTCAAATGATTCTCAAAATGTATTGCCAAATACAGGAACAGAATCAAATGCGGCTCTTGCATCTCTAGGACTTCTTGGTCTGCTAGGTGGTCTCGGACTTGCTCTTGGAAAGAAAAAAGAAGACTAAAAATTTAGTCAAATGAACATTCATTCTTTTGTATTGTAAAGACAAACTAGATTGATTCTGGGAATCGTGTTCGTCATAAAATACAAAGAATGTTTAGAGAAAGAAAGCGAACAATGCTAGGATTTTGTTAAACGGAATTCTAAGTATTGTTCGCTTTTGTGGTATAATAAGACTATGCAGAAGAAACCAACGTCAGCCTATGTGCATATCCCGTTTTGTACCCAGATTTGTTATTACTGTGACTTTTCAAAGGTCTTCATAAAAAATCAGCCAGTCGACAGCTATTTAGAGCATCTGTTAGAAGAATTTCAATCTTATGATATTCAAAAGTTGCGAACCCTCTACATCGGTGGTGGGACACCAACAGCCCTGTCAGCTCCACAACTGGAGGTGTTATTGAAGGGCTTGACTAAAAACTTGGACTTGTCTGTCTTAGAAGAGTTGACCATTGAGGCCAATCCAGGCGACTTGGATGCAGATAAGATAGCTGTTTTGAAAAACTCAGCTGTCAATCGTGTTTCGCTAGGTGTGCAGACCTTTGATGACAAGATGCTGGAAAAGATTGGGCGCAGTCATTTGGAGAAAGATATTTATGAAAATATCGACCGTCTGAAACTGGCTGATTTTGACAATATCTCCATCGATTTGATTTATGCGTTGCCTGGTCAGACCATGGAGCAGGTCAAGGAAAATGTGGCTAAAGCCATTGGTCTGGGTATTCCCCATATGAGTTTGTATAGCTTGATTTTAGAAAATCATACGGTCTTTATGAACCGGATGCGACGAGGGAAATTGCCTCTGCCTAAGGAGGAACTGGAAGCTGAGATGTTTGAGTACATCATCGCAGAGCTGGAGCGAGCTGGTTTTGAGCATTATGAGATTTCCAATTTCTCAAAGCCTAGTTTTGAAAGTCGCCACAATCTCATGTACTGGGACAATGCTGAATACTATGGCATCGGTGCTGGGGCATCTGGTTATGTAGATGGAGTGCGCTATAAGAATCATGGTCCCATTCGTCATTATCTCAGTGCAGTTGAGGAAGGCAATGCTCGCATCACAGAAGAGCACCTGAGTCAAAAGGAGCAAATGGAAGAAGAAATGTTCCTGGGCCTCCGCAAGAAATCAGGGGTCTCCATGGTGCGATTTGAGGAAAAATTTGGACGGTCTTTTGATGGACTTTATGGAGAAGTTGTCAAGGACTTGGTTCAACAAGGTCTCATGCAAATAGAGGGTGACCGAGTGCGCATGACAAAGAGAGGTCTCTTTTTAGGAGATACCGTAGCAGAACGATTTATTTTGGAGTAGGATTATGGGCTTAACTTATCAAATGAAAATGAAAATTCCTTTTGATATGGCTGATATGAACGGTCATATCAAACTTCCAGATGTGATTTTACTGTCCCTGCAAGTTTCAGGGATGCAGTCTATTGAGTTGGGAGTCAGTGATAAGGCTATTTTGGAAGACTATAATCTGGTCTGGATTATCACAGACTATGATATTGAGGTGGTTCGTTTGCCTCGTTTTGCAGAAGAAATCACTATCGAAACGGAAGCTTTGAGCTACAATCGGCTCTTTTGCTATCGCCGCTTTACCATTTATGATGAAGCAGGTCAGGGTCTTATCCACATGATGGCGACCTTTGTTCTCATGGACCGAGACAGTCGAAAAGTCCATGCGGTAGAACCTGAGATTGTGGCTCCGTATCAGTCTGATTTTGATAAAAAGCTCATCCGCGGACCAAAATATGAGTCCTTGGACGAGCCAATCAGCAAGGATTACCATGTCCGTTTTTACGACTTGGATATGAATGGCCATGTCAATAACAGTAAATACTTGGACTGGATTTTTGAGGTCATGGGAGCTGATTTTTTGACCCACTATATTCCCAAGAAAATCAACCTCAAGTATGTCAAGGAAGTTCGACCAGGTGGGGTAATCACATCGTCTGTTGAACGGACTGGACTGGAAAGCAAACATGAGATTACAAGCGACGGTGCTACCAATGCCCAAGCTATCATCACTTGGCAAGAAATATAAAAGATTAGGGAGAAAGTATGAAATACAAAGGCTATTTAATTGATTTAGACGGAACCATTTATAAGGGGAAAGATAGAATCCCAGCAGGAGAGGCTTTTGTTCATGAATTGCAAAAGCGGGACATTCCCTATCTCTTTGTGACCAACAATACAACCCGTACTCCTGAGAGTGTTCAGCAGATGCTGGCTCAGAATTTTAATATCGATACGCCCCTGTCGACTGTTTACACAGCGACTTTGGCAACTATCGACTATATGAATGACTTGGGACTGAAAAAGACCGTCTATGTCATTGGAGAAGCAGGACTCAAGGAAGCCATTAAGGCGGCTGGCTATGTCGAAGACAAGGAAAATCCTGCCTATGTGGTAGTAGGTCTGGACTGGCAAGTTGAATATGAAAAATTTGCGATAGCAACTCTTGCCATTCAAAAGGGAGCTCACTTTATCGGAACCAATCCTGACCTCAATATCCCGACAGAGCGTGGTCTTTTGCCAGGTGCTGGTTCACTGATTACGCTACTTGAAGTAGCAACACGAGTGAAGCCTGTTTATATCGGGAAACCAAATGCTATCATTATGAACAAGGCGGTTGAGCACTTAGGCTTAGAACGTGAAGAGTTAATCATGGTCGGGGACAATTACCTGACTGATATTCGAGCTGGGATTGATAATGGCATTCCAACGCTCTTGGTAACGACAGGTTTTACTAAGGCAGAAGAAGTAGCAGACCTGCCAATCGCACCGACACATGTGGTTTCTAGCCTTGCGGAGTGGGATTTTGATGAAAACTAAACTGACCTTTTGGAGCTCTATGCTCTTTCTCCTCTCCCTCTCAATCCTTTTAACCATTTATTTGGCTTGGATTTTTTATCCTTTGGAGATTGAGTGGCTGAACTTGACGGATCGAGTCTATCTAAAACCAGAAACCATTCAATACAATTTTCATATCTTGATGAATTATCTGACCAATCCTTTTAGTCAGGTCTTGCAGATGCCTGATTTTCGTTCGTCAACATCTGGTCTGCATCACTTTGCGGTGGTCAAGAACCTCTTTCGATTTGTTCAGCTAGTAGCTCTAGTAACACTGCCAAGTTTCTATTTCTTTGTCAAAGGGATTGTGAAAAAGGGCTTCTTGTCTCTATTTAGTAAAGGGCTTCTGACTCTAGTGGTCTTACCTTTGCTGATTGGTCTTGGGGGAGTTTTGATTGGTTTTGATCAATTCTTTACCCTTTTTCATCAAATTCTCTTTGTGGGAGATAATACATGGCTTTTTGATCCAGCCAAGGATCCTGTTATTCTGATTTTGCCAGAGACCTTCTTCCTTCATGCCTTCCTCCTCTTTTTTACCCTCTATGAAAGCTTCTTTGTTTTTCTGTATCTGAAAAGTCGTAGGAAATAATACTAAAGATGTTCTTATTTTGAGTAAATAAGTTAGGTATGTGATTCGAAACTATTGTCAAGAGTGAATTAACTAAATCTACCTTACCTCAATCGTTCGCAAACAGTCTATTTTTCTTGAAAAAATAGGCTTTTTTTCTAAAAATCCCTAGTCAAGCGCTTTATTTTTTTGTATAATAGAATTAGCAAAGTATAGATAAGAAGAGAAAAGCATGATTACACTATTTCTATCACCGAGCTGTACATCATGTCGTAAGGCTAAGGCCTGGTTAGAAAAACATAAGGTTCCCTTTGTGGAACACAATATTATGACCAGTCCTTTAACAAGAAAAGAATTGCAACACATCCTTTCCTTGACCGAAAATGGTACTGATGACATCATTTCAACTCGTTCAAAAATTTTTCAAAAATTGAATATTGATGTAGAGAGTATTTCGGTATCGGAATTGCTTCATTTGATTGAGCAGTATCCTAGCCTTTTGCGTCGTCCAATTATTATCGATGCCAAACGCATGCAAATCGGTTTTAATGAAGATGAGATTCGTGCTTTTCTCCCTCGTAGTTACCGTAAGCAAGAACTAAAAGAAGCAAGAATGAGAGCTGGTATTAGTTAATGAATAAACAGTATAGTTACCCACTAGATTTGTCGTGGAGCACTGAAGAACTTGCTTCAGTGCTTTCTTTTTTTAATGATGTTGAAGCTGCCTATGAAGGCAAGGTAGAGGCTAAAAAGCTACTGAATTCTTATAAGGGATTCAAGGCGGTCGTACTAAGCAAGAGTGAGGAGAAACGTTTGGGCCGAGAATTTGAAACGGTTAGTGGCTATTCGCTTTATCGAGCAGTTCAGGCTGCCAAGGAAAAAGGGGAAGGGAAGATTTCTCTTGGAAAGTAAATTTGAATTTGCCAAAGAGCTTGTCAAGAAGGCGGGCCAGTACATCCTTGACCATATGCAGGAAGACTTGCGTGTTGAGACCAAGTCCTCTCCAACAGACTTGGTGACCAGACTGGACAAGGAAGTTCAGGAACTATTGGTGGGTGAGATTTTATCTCGTTATCCTGAGGATAAGATTTGTGCTGAAGAAGGTTGTCTGCGAGCTTCGGTTCAAGAAGGAAAGGTTTGGGTCATTGATCCGATTGATGGGACCAATAACTTTGTCGCCCAGCAGGAGGATTTTGCTGTTATGATGGCTTATTTTGAAAATGGTCAGGGACAGTTTGGTCTCATTTATGATGTGGTCAAAGGGGATTGTTATCACGGTGGTGGTAAGTTTCCAGTTTGTCTAAATGATAAGCCTCTAGCTCCTTTTAAAACTAAACCACTTGGAGATTTTCTCATTGCAGGGAATAGTGGGATGCTGGAAACCAATGAATGGGGCTTGGCTGATTTGGGTCGAGCGGTCCTCGGTGTTCGTGTCTATGGGAGTGCGGCCATTAGTTTTGCCAAGATTTTATCAGGGCGTTTGTTGACCTATGTCACCTATCTGCAACCATGGGATTATGCTGCGGCTAGTATTTTAGGGGAAAGTCTGGGCTATCGGGTCGTAACCCTATCTGGTCAACCGCTTGATTTTCAAACCAGACAACCGGTCATGATGCTACCTCTTGAGATGCAGGAGGAAATTCAGTCCTATATTTACGAAAGGAAAAGAACTTAAATGCAATTTCCAGAAGGATTTGTTGAAAAATATGAAGAGATACTAGGAGATGAGGCAAGAGATTTTCTTGCCTCTTTTGAGGAGGAAGCGGTTTCGGCCTTTCGGGTCAATCCTTTAAAAGAAGCGCCAGTTTTCTTTTCTGATCCCATTCCTCAAACTCCTTGGGGCCACTATGGGAAGGTTTCAGGGAAATCGCCTGAGCATGCTACAGGCTTAGTATATTCGCAAGAACCTGCTGCTCAGATGGTTGCTCAGGTAGCCCAGCCCAGTCCTGGTATGAAGGTCTTGGACTTGGCTGCTGCACCGGGTGGAAAATCAACTCAGCTAGCAGCCTATCTAGCAGGAGAGGGTCTCCTTGTTTCCAATGAAATTTCAAGCAAACGGGCTAAGATTTTAGTAGAAAACATGGAGCGCTTTGGAGCGACAAATGTTGTGGTAACCAATGAATCTGCTGATCGTTTGGCCAAGGCTTTTACGGGCTATTTTGACCTCATTGTCCTTGATGCTCCTTGCTCTGGTGAAGGGATGTTTCGTAAGCAACCAGATGCTATGGACTATTGGAGCCTTAATTATCCGAGCCAATGTGCTAGCTTGCAAAGAGAAATTCTGGCAGATGCGGTAACCATGTTAGCAGAAGGTGGTCGTCTGGTTTATTCGACCTGTACCTGGGCACCCGAGGAAAACGAAGAGATTGTCAATTGGCTACTGAAAGAGTATGATTTTGATTTGCTACCAGTTGAACATATCAATGGAATGGTAGCTGGTATTGACCTGCCAGAAACGGCTCGGATGTACCCTCATCATTTTAAGGGAGAGGGTCAGTTTGTCGCCCATCTACAGTTTAAAGGTGAAAATACAGCCCCTAAATTTAAGGCAAGCAAGAGCAATCTTAGCCGTGAACAAGTTACCTTGTGGCAGGAATTTGCCCAAAAACATTTGAAGGTCAATCTAAGGGGGATCTTGCAGACTTTTGGTGACCAACTCTATCTCTTGCCAGAACTCTTGCCAGATTTAGGGAAGCTCAAGATTGCTCGGAATGGCCTGCATCTGGGTACCTTTAAGAAGAAACGCTTTGAACCCAGTTTCGCTCTTGGTCTAGCCTTGAAACCGAGTCAGGTCAAGCAGTCCGTTACAATTGATCAAGAAGAGTTTGTAAAGTATGTGGCTGGAGAAACTGTTCAGCTGGCGGAAAGTCTGCCAAATGGTTGGTACCAAGTTTTAGTTAAAGGAAATGGTTTGGGATTTGCTAAGGTGACGGGAAATGTTTTGAAAAATTATTTTCCAAAAGGCCTCAGATTCAAGTGAAAATGCTAGTCAAAGTAGCTTGTCTATGTTATAGTGGAAGTATGGATTTTTTTCAAATTGTCTTTTATTTTAAGTCAAAATTGGTGGGAAAGGTAACTGAGCAAATTTCTAGTAAAACTAAGCTGGCAACTTCAGTTGGCTTCCCATTTTCAAAAGAAAAACATAAATAAATAGTTGAAAAAATTTACAGCATTCACCATTATTTTCAAGGAGAAAAACAGTGAAAAAAAGGAAAAAACTCGCTCTATCCCTTGCAGCTCTTTTGCTTGCAGGTTCTTTGGCGGGATGTGCTAGCTGGATTGATCGTGGAGAATCCATGACAGCTGTTGGCTCAACGGCTCTTCAGCCCTTGGTCGAAGCAGCAGCAGATGAATTTGGCTCTCTGCACGTTGGAAAAACAGTCAACGTTCAAGGTGGAGGATCTGGTACAGGTTTGTCACAGGTTCAGTCTGGAGCCGTTGATGTAGGAAATTCAGACGTATTTGCCGAGGAAAAAGACGGTATCAACGCATCCGCTCTAGTGGACCATAAGGTAGCCGTAGCGGGCTTGGCAGTCATTGTGAATAAGGAAGTTGATGTTGAAAATCTGACAACTGAACAACTCCGTAGCATCTTCACAGGTCAAGTAACCAACTGGAAAGAAGTCGGTGGGAAAGACCTAGCCATTTCCATTATCAACCGCGCGGCAAGTTCTGGTTCGCGTGCAACCTTTGATAGTGTTATCATGGATGGTCAATCTGCCGTGCAGAGTCAAGAACAGGATTCAAATGGGATGGTCAAAAACATTGTTTCCCAGACACCAGGAGCCATTTCTTACCTAGCCTTTGCCTATGTGGATGACTCGGTGAAACGCATGAAGTTGAATGGCTATGAGCCGATTGCAGAAAATGTTACAAGCAATAACTGGCCTTTGTGGTCTTATGAACACATGTACACCCTAGGTCAACCAAATGAATTGGTGGCAGAATTCCTCAACTTTGTCCTATCAGATGAGGCGCAAAGCGGAATCGTTAAGGGGATGGGCTATATTTCTGTCAAGGAAATGAAGGTTGAAAAAGATGCTGTAGGAACGGTGACAGCACTAGAAGGGAGTCACTAATGAATCAAGAAGAATTAGCTAAAAAATTACTTTCTCCCTCAAAGAACTCTCGTCTAGAGAAATTAGGAAAAGGCTTGACCTTTGCCTGTCTGTCTTTGATTGTCATTATTGTGGCTATGATTTTGATTTTTGTAGCCCAAAAAGGTTTGTCGACCTTCTTTGTCAATGGGGTTAATATCTTTGATTTCCTATTTGGACAAACTTGGAATCCTTCAGGTAAACAATTTGGTGCCCTTCCCATGATTTTGGGTTCCTTTATTGTCACAATCCTATCAGCCCTTATCGCAACTCCTTTTGCCATTGGTGCGGCAGTCTTTATGACGGAGGTCTCACCAAAAGGTGCTAGGATCTTGCAACCAGCTATTGAATTGCTAGTTGGGATTCCTTCAGTCGTGTATGGATTTATCGGTTTGCAGGTCGTAGTTCCCTTTGTCCGTAGTGTCTTTGGTGGGACTGGTTTTGGGATTTTGTCAGGGATTTTCGTTCTCTTTGTCATGATTTTACCAACGGTAACCTTTATGACAACGGACAGCTTGCGTGCGGTGCCTCGTCACTACCGTGAAGCTAGTTTGGCTATGGGAGCGACCCGTTGGCAAACCATCTGGCGCGTGACCTTGAAGGCAGCGCGTTCAGGGATTTTCACTGCAGTGGTCTTTGGGATGGCGCGTGCCTTTGGTGAGGCCTTGGCTATTCAGATGGTGGTCGGAAACTCAGCCGTTGTTCCAACTTCACTGACAACACCTGCTGCGACCTTGACCTCTGTGTTGACCATGGGTATCGGAAATACAGTTATGGGAACAGTTGACAATAACGTTCTCTGGTCACTGGCCTTAGTCTTGCTATTGATGAGTTTGGCCTTTAACAGTGTGATTAAATTGATTACGAAAGAAAGAGGAAAGAAAAACTATGCACGCTAAGAAATTAGATAAAATTGCAACAGCTGTCCTCTACTCAATTGCAGGAATTATCGTTGCCATCTTGGCATCCTTGATTCTTTATATCTTGGTTCGTGGTTTGCCCCACATCTCTTGGTCTTTCTTGACTGGCAAATCATCTTCTTACCAAGCAGGTGGAGGGATTGGAATTCAGCTCTATAATTCCTTCTTCCTTCTGATTATTACCTTAATTATCTCTGTTCCTTTATCTATGGGGGCTGGGATTTTCCTAGCTGAATATGCCAAAAAAGGTCCTGTGACCAATTTTGTCAGAACCTGTATTGAAATCTTGTCTTCACTGCCATCAGTAGTTGTGGGTCTCTTTGGTTACTTGATTTTTGTAGTTCAGTTTGAGTATGGATTTTTAATCATTTCAGGTGCCTTGGCCTTGACAGTATTTAACCTGCCTCAGATGACTCGTAATGTTGAAGACAGCTTGAAACACGTTCACCATACCCAGCGTGAAGCTGGTCTGGCCCTTGGAATTTCTCGTTGGGAGACAGTGGTCCATGTGGTCATTCCAGAAGCCCTTCCAGGTATCGTAACGGGGGTTGTCTTGGCTTCTGGTCGTATCTTTGGTGAGGCGGCTGCTCTTATCTATACTGCAGGACAATCCGCTCCAGCCCTTGACTGGTCTAACTGGAATATTCTCAGTGTAACAAGCCCAATCTCTATCTTCCGTCAAGCAGAAACCTTGGCTGTCCACATTTGGAAAGTCAATAGCGAAGGAACCATTCCTGATGGCACCATTGTATCAGCAGGTTCTGCAGCCGTGCTCCTCATCTTTATTCTCATCTTTAACTTTGGAGCCCGCAAACTCGGAAGTTACCTACATAAGAAATTAACCGCTGCCTAAAGGAGAAGCCATGTCAAAATATAATTGGGATGAAAAGCATATCATCACCTTTCCTGAAGAGAAAGTGGCCCTCTCTACTAAGGATTTGCATGTTTACTACGGTAAAAAAGAATCCATCAAGGGCATCGATATGCAATTTGAAAAGAATAAAATTACGGCCTTGATTGGCCCATCTGGATCAGGAAAATCAACCTACCTCCGCAGTCTCAACCGTATGAATGATACCATTGATATTGCCAAGGTAACAGGTCAAATCCTCTATCAAGGGATTGATGTCAACCGTCCAGAAATCAACGTTTATGAAATGCGTAAACACATCGGGATGGTCTTCCAACGACCAAATCCTTTTGCCAAGTCTATCTATCGCAATATCACTTTTGCCCATGAACGTGCAGGGGTTAAGGACAAGCAAGTCTTAGATGAAATTGTGGAAACCTCTCTTCGTCAGGCTGCCCTTTGGGACCAGGTCAAAGACGATTTGCACAAGTCAGCCTTGACCCTATCAGGTGGTCAGCAACAACGTCTCTGTATCGCTCGTGCTATCTCTGTTAAACCAGATATCCTCTTGATGGATGAGCCGGCATCAGCCTTGGATCCGATTGCGACAGCCCAGCTGGAAGAAACCATGCTGGAGTTGAAGAAGGATTTTACCATCATCATCGTGACCCACAGTATGCAGCAGGCTGCGCGTGCTAGTGACTACACAGGATTTTTCTACTTGGGTGATTTGATCGAGTACGATAAGACCTCTAATATTTTCCAAAATGCCAAACTACAGTCAACCAATGACTACGTAACAGGACACTTTGGATAGAAAGGAAACAGTATGACAGAAGCGATTTTACAGGTGTCAGACCTGTCCGTTTACTACAATCAAAAAAAGGCCTTGAATAGTGTTTCCCTATCTTTCCAACCTAAGGAAATTACAGCCTTGATCGGTCCATCTGGATCAGGGAAATCAACCCTCCTAAAGGCTATCAACCGCATGGGTGATCTCAATCCAGAGGTAACCACAACTGGTTCAGTAGTTTATAATGGTCACAACATCTACAGCCCACGTACAGATACAGTTGAATTGCGTAAGGAAATTGGTATGGTTTTCCAACAACCGAACCCTTTCCCTATGTCTATCTACGAAAATGTTGTTTACGGGCTTCGTATCAATGGAGTGAAGGATAAGCAGGTTCTGGATGAAGCGGTAGAAAAAGCCTTGCAACGAGCCTCTATCTGGGATGAGGTCAAGGATCGCCTGCATGATTCAGCTATCGGGCTTTCAGGCGGACAACAGCAACGTGTCTGTGTTGCCCGTGTCTTGGCAACCAGTCCTAAAATCATTCTCTTGGATGAACCGACTTCAGCTTTGGACCCTATCTCGGCCGGTAAGATTGAGGAAACCTTGTATGGTCTAAAAGATAAATACACCATGCTCTTGGTTACACGTTCCATGCAACAAGCCTCTCGTATCTCTGACAAGACAGGATTTTTCCTTGATGGAGATTTGATTGAGTTTAACGATACCAAGAAGATGTTCCTCAACCCACAACATAAGGAAACAGAAGATTATATTTCAGGAAAATTTGGATAAGGAGATAAATGATGTTACGTTCTCAATTTGAGGAAGATTTAGAGAAATTGCACAACCAGTTCTATGCTATGGGACAAGAAGTGCTATCCCAAATCAATCGTACAGTGCGTGCCTTTGTTACGCATGACCGTGATTTGGCAAAAGAAGTCATCGAAGACGATGCAGAAGTAAACGAATACGAAGTGAAATTGGAGAAGAAATCATTTGAAATGATTGCCCTTCAACAACCCGTTTCTCAGGACTTGCGTACAGTTCTAACCGTTTTGAAGGCTGTATCTGACTTGGAACGTATGGGTGACCATGCCGTTTCCATTGCCAAGGCGGCAATTCGTATGAAGGGGGAGCAACGCATTCCAGCTGTTGAAGAAGAAATCAAGAGAATGGGTCGCGATGTCAAGAACTTCGTTGAAGCAGCCCTTGAACTCTATCTGAATGGTTCAGTTGATCAGGCCTATGAAGTAGCAGCAATGGATGAAAAAATCAACCATTACTTTGATAGCATTCGTGACTTGGCTACAGAAGAAATCAAGAAAAATCCTGATGCCATTGTTACAGGTCGTGATTATTTCCAAGTGATTGCCTTCTTGGAACGTATTGGAGACTATGCCAAGAATATCTGTGAATGGGTTGTTTACTTTGAAACAGGTAAGATTGTCGAACTATAAAATAGATTCATTCTGTATAAAAAGGAGCTTAAAATCAACCGACAGCTCCTTTTTTGAATGAAAAAAATATTTTTAAGATAAAAATTCAAAAAAACACTTGACAAGCAACTTGGATAGCGTTATAATTATACAAAATTAACAGAGAGGTTGTTTATTTATGAAGTCAAAAAAATGGATATTTGTTTTATGTAGTTTTCTTGCAAGTTTCTTCTTAGTAGCTTGCCAGTCGGGTTCTAATGGTTCTCAGTCAGCTCTTGAAGCCATTAAGCAAAAGGGGAAATTAGTTGTGGCGACCAGTCCTGACTATGCACCCTTTGAATTCCAATCCTTAGTTGATGGCAAAAACCAGGTAGTCGGTGCGGACATTGATATGGCTCAAGCTATCGCTGATGAACTTGGGGTGAAGTTGGAAATTTCAAGCATGAGTTTTGACAATGTTTTGACTAGTCTTCAAACTGGTAAGGCTGACCTAGCAGTTGCGGGAATTAGCGCTACTGATGAGAGAAAAGAAGTCTTTGATTTTTCAATCCCTTACTATGAGAACAAGATTAGTTTCTTGGTTCGTAAGGCTGATGTAGAAAAATACAAGGATTTAACTAGCCTTGAAAGTGCTAATATTGCAGCCCAAAAAGGGACTGTTCCAGAATCAATGGTCAAGGAACAATTGCCAAAAGCTCAATTAACTTCCCTAACCAATATGGGTGAAGCAGTCAATGAATTACAGGCTGGAAAAGTAGATGCTGTTCACATGGATGAGCCTGTTGCCCTTAGCTATGCTGCTAAAAATGCCGACCTAGCTGTCGCAACTGTCAGCTTGAAGATGAAGGATGGCGAAGCCAATGCCGTTGCCCTTAGAAAAAATAGTGCTGATTTGAAAGAAGTGGTGGACAAGGTCATCCAAAAACTCAAGGATGATGGTACCTACCAAAAATATCTTGAAAAAGCGGCAACCTTAACAGAAGTTGAACAATAAGAAAAGCAGAGTTGGAAGTTATTCCAATTCTGCTTTTAAATAGTTTAAAACCTTTTCCAGATTTTCTAAGGCTACCTTGGCAAATTGATAAGGGCAGGCACCTAAGTAAGCCTCTTCAAAGAAGTCCAAGCCCAGTTGGCTGTGCTTGAGACTGGCAATTTTAGGATACTGTCTGAGGTCTAGTAATAAACTATCGTGTAGGGGAAAGTGAGGGAGGGGACAAGGAGTTTTAGTTAAGCTTTTCTCGATTTGTTTTTGGTAGTCTTCCTGATTGGATAAGCGAGCTAGCCGGTTTTTCTCAAACAGTTGACTATCAATATAGAGTGACAGGGCCTTTTGCATGATAAGGTTGCTGTCGTAGTCTAGGATATTTTTGTAGGCCACAAATGCTTCTTTGATAGCATTTGGCAGAATGAGTGCCGTAATCCGCAGGGCTGGAAAGAGGCTGGTTGAGAAGGACTTGATATAAATGACGCGCTCCTCTGTATCCAGATAGTGGAAGGTCTGGCCCTTTTTAGAGTCCAAATCACCCAGATAGTCGTCTTCTACGATATAGACACCATACTTGGCAGCTAAGTCAAGAATAGCCCGTTTGTCCTGCTCTGAGTAGGAATGCCCCAGAGGATAGTGAAAACGAGGAATGGTGTAGAAAAACTTAATTTTTCCTGTCTTGAAATGGCCTTCCAGCTCCTCCAAGTCAATCCCATCAATGCCTCGTTCAATCGTTTGATAGTCCAATCCCTGAGCAATCAAGAGGCGATTCATCCGATGGTAGGTCGGCTGTTCCACCAAGATTTCCTTGGCTTGGCTAGGAAAGGATATTTGAGAAAGGATAAAAAGGGCTTGTTGGGTTCCAGAAGTCAGTACCAGTTGATCAGTCTTGCAGTAGAGAGCTTGGTCAAAGAGGAGTTTATGAATGGATTGCCTTAAGTCTTCTAATCCTTCTTGGTTGTCATAGTAGTTGAAGAGGTAGTTTTCTCGGCCAATCAAGGTTTCATTGACACAGAGTCGGAAATCGTCATAGGCGCTGGCATGTTCGTCGGTAACCTCAATTTCTAGGTCCTGGTGTTGCCCTTGTTCTAGGACATAGTAGCCACTCTGGGGCTTGGAATAGAGGTATTGTTCGTGCCGTAATTCCAGTAGGGCGCGTTGAATAGTGTCCTTGCTACAGTGAAAGTCAAGACTCAGTTGACGGATAGAAGGCAGGCGACTTCCCGTTGGAAAACGTCCAGACTCGATACCGTTTTTCAGATAGGAAACAACCTCTTGGTACTTGCTTAGTTTCTTCATTCCAGACCTCCCTTGATTTTGTTACATTGTACCCTTTTTTTTCCTTCTTGGCAATGTCTAGGGTATTTCTCTCGTTCACATCTAGGGGTAAATGTGGTATACTTAGGAGTAAGATTTATAGAATAACAGACAAGAAAGAGAATGGATAAGAACGTGCAGGAACCAGTGAAATTATTTCAATACAATACCCTTGGAGCCTTGATGGCTGGCCTTTATGGTGGTACTATGACTGTGGGAGAATTACTTAAGCATGGTGATCTTGGTTTGGGGACCTTGGATTCCATTGATGGAGAATTGATTGTCTTGGATGGCAAGGCTTATCAAGCCAAAGGATCAGGAGAGCAACCAGAAATTGTGGAAGTGTCGCCAGATGCCCTTATTCCTTACGCAGCAGTGGTACCACATCAGGCAGAGGTCATTTTCCGCCAACGCTTTGAGATGACAGACAAGGAATTGGAAGAACGAATCGAGTCTTATTATGATGGGGAAAATCTTTTCCGCTCTATCAAGATTCGTGGAGAATTTTCACATATGCATGTGCGCATGATTCCTAAGTCAACACCAGATACCAAGTTTGCTGACGTCGCAACCCATCAACCGGAATATAGTCGTGACAATGTGGCGGGAACCATCGTTGGTTTCTGGACGCCAGAGATTTTCCATGGAGTCAGTGTGGCAGGCTATCATCTCCACTTCATCTCAGATGATTTGACCTTCGGTGGGCATGTCATGGACTTTGTCATCAAGGAAGGGATTATCGAGGTGGGAGCCGTTGACCAGTTGGACCAACGTTTCCCAGTCCAAGACCGTCAATACTTGTTTGCTAAGTTCAATGTTGACGAGATGAGAAAAGATATTGAAAAGGCAGAATAGGAGACGAAAATGACCGTTCATATTATCATTACCATGGTGCTGTTGCTGGCTTTTTTGATAGGAAGCATTTGGTATGCCAAAAAGAAATATCAGATCAATCTAGCTGTCTTGGGCTGGGGTGCTGTAGCTTTCTTTGTCTCTTCACAGATTTTGGAAAAACTGGTGCATATCTTGGTTTTGCATCCTCAAAAAGACGGTAGTATTGCCCTCTTGCGAGACCATCCGCTTGTCTATATCATCTATGGCCTAGCCATGGCAGCCTTTTTTGAGGAAACAGCTCGCCTAATTTTTTTCAAATGGTTGGAGAAAAAGAGAAGTTTGGAAAAGGCAGATGCCTTGGCTTATGGATTGGGGCATGGTGGCTTGGAGTTGATTTTCCTAGGTCTTACTAGTTTGATTAATCTCTACATTGTTCTATCAGCAGTTCAAACGCAAAATCCACAGGTTATGCAATTGCTGTCTGAAAATATGTTGAAAACTATTCAGTCGCTATCAGTCTGGCAGATTTATTTGCTTGGTTTTGAGAGAATCTTGGCGCTAGGTTTCCAATTACTCTTGACTGTTTGGGTTTACCAAGCTGTTCGCCAGAAGAAATGGATTTATCTCCTAGCAGCCTATGGCCTACATGCCTTCTTTGACCTAGCACCATCTCTTGCACAAGTAGGTTGGTTGACAAATCCTGTCTTGGTTGAAGTTGTCCTAGCACTTGAACTTGTTCTGGTTGCCTATGGAACAAGGGCTATCTTTTGCAAAAAATCATAAAAAGAGGGGAAACCTCTTTTTTGTTTAAAATAAGCCCAAGATTTTTTTAGGGTCGTCAAATGGTCTTAAAAATGGTATAATGGAATGAATTTTGTAAAAGGAAGAGTGTCATGTCAGTAAAAGAAAAAATACTTGAAATTTTAGAAGGGATTGATATCCGTTTTAAAGAACCCTTGCAGAGCTATAGTTATACAAAAGTAGGTGGAGAGGCTGATTATCTGGTCTTTCCACGAAATCATTTTGAGTTGGCTCGCGTTGTCAAATTTGCCAATCAAGAAGATATCCCTTGGATGGTTCTTGGGAATGCCAGCAACATTATCGTTCGTGATGGTGGGATTCGTGGATTTGTCATCTTGTGTGACAAGCTCAATAATGTTTCCGTTGATGGCTATACCATCGAAGCTGAAGCTGGTGCTAACCTGATTGAAACAACTCGCATTGCCCTTCGTCATAGTTTGACTGGCTTTGAGTTTGCTTGTGGCATTCCAGGGAGCGTTGGTGGCGCTGTCTTTATGAATGCGGGTGCCTATGGTGGCGAGATTGCCCATATCTTGCAGTCTTGTAAGGTCTTGACCAAAGATGGAGAAATCGAGACCCTGTCTGCCAAAGATTTGGCTTTTGGTTACCGCCATTCAGCCATTCAGGAGTCTGGTGCAGTTGTCTTGTCAGCTAAATTTTCCCTTGCTCCAGGAAGCCATCAGGTTATCAAGCAAGAAATGGATCGCTTGACGCATCTCCGTGAACTCAAGCAACCTTTAGAATATCCATCTTGTGGTTCGGTCTTTAAGCGTCCAGTAGGACATTTTGCAGGTCAATTAATTTCAGAAGCTGGCTTGAAAGGCTATCGTATTGGTGGAGTAGCAGTCTCAGAAAAACACGCAGGTTTTATGATTAATGTTGCTGACGGAACGGCTAAAGACTACGAAGACTTGATTGAGTCTGTGATTGAAAAAGTCAAGGAACACTCTGGCGTTACTCTTGAGAGAGAGGTCCGTATTTTAGGTGAAAGCAAGTAGGACACTTTAGTTGAAAAGCTGCTGCTATGTCATGGAAAGGGGGTGAAAGCCTATCGTTAGTGCAGAAGTATGTAGGCAGTTCAATCTCCTACACGAGGTAGTAGCGGCCTGACAGAGCCCTGATCTGTTAATCTATGAAAAAGAAGGAATAAATGACAATTGAAAAAACCAATTATTGAATTCAAAAACGTCTCTAAAGTTTTTGAAGACAGCAACACCAAGGTTCTCAAAGACATCAACTTTGAGTTGGAAGAAGGGAAATTCTACACCCTTCTAGGCGCATCTGGTTCAGGGAAATCAACCATCCTTAACATCATTGCAGGTTTGCTGGATGCGACGACAGGAGATATTTTGCTGGACGGTGTTCGTATCAATGACATCCCAACCAACAAGCGAGACGTCCATACGGTCTTCCAATCCTATGCCTTGTTTCCACATATGAATGTGTTTGAAAATGTTGCCTTTCCGCTTCGCTTGCGCAAGATTGACAAGAAAGAAATCGAGAAACGCGTAGCGGAAGTTCTCAAGATGGTTCAGTTGGAAGGTTACGAAAAACGTTCTATCCGTAAACTCTCTGGAGGACAACGTCAGCGTGTGGCTATTGCCCGTGCTATCATCAACCAACCCCGTGTGGTTTTGTTGGACGAGCCTCTGTCAGCGCTGGACTTAAAATTAAGAACAGACATGCAGTACGAACTGCGTGAACTGCAACAACGATTGGGCATTACCTTTGTTTTTGTCACTCACGATCAGGAAGAAGCACTTGCCATGAGTGACTGGATTTTCGTTATGAATGATGGTGAGATTGTCCAGTCTGGAACTCCTGTGGACATCTACGATGAGCCGATCAACCACTTTGTTGCCACCTTTATCGGTGAGTCAAATATCTTGCCAGGTACCATGATTGAGGACTACTTGGTTGAGTTTAACGGCAAACGCTTCGAAGCAGTCGATGGGGGGATGAAGCCAAATGAGCCTGTTGAAATCGTTATTCGTCCAGAGGACTTGCGTATTACCCTGCCTGAAGAAGGCAAGCTCCAAGTTAAGGTTGATACCCAGCTCTTCCGTGGGGTTCACTATGAGATTATCGCTTACGATGAACTTGGAAATGAATGGATGATTCACTCGACTCGTAAGGCCATCGTTGGTGAGGAAATCGGTCTGGACTTTGAACCAGAAGACATCCACATCATGCGCCTCAACGAAACCGAAGAAGAGTTCGATGCTCGTATCGAAGAATACGTAGAAATCGAAGAGCAAGAAGCAGGTCTGATCAATGCAATCGAGGAGGAAAGAGATGAAGAAAACAAGCTCTAAACTCTTTGTAGTGCCCTACATGCTTTGGATTGCCCTATTTGTATTGGCACCCTTGGTCTTGATTTTCGGACAATCCTTTTTCAATATCGAAGGCCAGTTTAGTTTAGAAAACTATAAATCTTACTTTGCGTCACAAAACTTGACCTACCTAAAAATGAGTTTCAACTCTGTACTCTATGCAGGAATTGTGACCTTTGTGACCCTGCTTATCAGCTATCCAACAGCCCTCTTTTTGACCCGTCTCAAGCATCGTCAACTCTGGCTCATGCTGATTATCCTGCCAACTTGGATCAATTTGCTCCTCAAGGCCTATGCCTTTATCGGGATTTTTGGTCAGAATGGCTCTATTAACCAATTTTTGGAATTCATCGGAATTGGTTCTCAACAGTTGCTCTTTACCGATTTCTCCTTTATTTTTGTCGCAAGCTACATCGAGCTTCCCTTTATGATTTTGCCCATTTTCAATGTCTTAGACGATATGGATAACAATCTCATCAATGCCAGCTATGACCTAGGTGCGACCAAGTGGGAAACCTTCCGACATGTCATCTTCCCACTGTCTATGAACGGTGTGAGAAGTGGAGTTCAGTCTGTCTTTATTCCTAGCTTGAGTCTCTTCATGCTGACCCGTTTGATTGGTGGGAACCGCGTTATTACACTGGGGACAGCCATTGAGCAGAACTTCCTGACAAATGACAACTATGGTATGGGTTCAACCATCGGTGTGATTCTCATTCTGACCATGTTCATAACCATGTGGGTGACCAAGGAAAGGAGAGAACGATGAAAAAATTTGTCAACCTTTATCTGGGACTGGTCTTTCTTGTCCTCTACCTGCCGATTTTTTACTTAATTGGCTACGCCTTTAATGCAGGTAACGACATGAATAGCTTTACAGGCTTTAGCTTGAGTCATTTTAAAACCATGTTTGGCGATAGTCGTCTCATGTTGATTGTGACTCAGACCTTTTTCTTGGCCTTCCTATCAGCCTTGATAGCGACCATTATCGGGACTTTTGGAGCTATTTACATTTACCAGTCTCGTAAGAAATACCAAGAAGCCTTTCTATCACTCAATAATATCCTCATGGTTGCGCCTGATGTTATGATTGGTGCCAGCTTCTTGATTCTCTTTACTCAACTCAAGTTTTCACTTGGCTTTTTGACGGTTCTATCTAGTCACGTGGCCTTCTCGATTCCTATCGTGGTCTTGATGGTCTTGCCTCGACTCAAGGAAATGAACGGAGACATGATTCATGCGGCCTATGACCTTGGTGCCAGTCAATTTCAGATGTTCAAGGAAATCATGCTTCCTTACCTGACTCCGTCTATCATTGCAGGTTATTTCATGGCCTTCACCTATTCGCTGGATGACTTTGCCGTGACCTTCTTCGTGACGGGAAATGGCTTTTCAACTCTGTCAGTCGAGATTTACTCTCGTGCTCGCAAGGGGATTTCGCTAGAAATCAATGCCCTGTCTGCCCTTGTCTTTCTCTTTAGTATTATCCTAGTGGTTGGATATTACTTTATCTCACGTGAGAAGGAGGAGCAAGCATGAAAAAACTCTATTCATTTTTAGCAGGAATTGCTGCGATTATCCTGGTCTTGTGGGGAATTGCGACTCATTTAGATAGTAAAATCAATAGCCGAGATAGTCAAAAACTGGTTATCTACAACTGGGGAGACTATATTGATCCAGAACTCTTGGAGCAATTCACAGAAGAAACAGGCATCCAAGTCCAGTATGAGACCTTTGACTCCAACGAAGCCATGTATACCAAGATCAAGCAGGGCGGAACGACCTACGATATTGCCATTCCTAGTGAATACATGATCAATAAGATGAAGGACGAAGATCTCTTGATACCGCTTGACTATTCAAAACTTGAAGGTCTTGAAAATATCGGACCAGAGTTCCTCAACCAGTCCTTTGACCCAGGCAATAAATTCTCCATTCCTTATTTCTGGGGAACCTTGGGAATTGTCTACAATGAAACTATGGTAGATGAAGCGCCTGAGCATTGGGATGACCTCTGGAAACCAGAGTATAAGAACTCTATCATGCTCTTTGATGGGGCGCGTGAGGTGCTAGGACTGGGACTCAATTCCCTCGGCTACAGCCTCAACTCCAAGGATAGCCAGCAGTTGGAAGAGACAGTGGACAAGCTCTACAAACTGACTCCAAATATCAAAGCTATTGTGGCGGACGAGATGAAGGGCTACATGATCCAGAACAATGCTGCTATCGGTGTGACCTTCTCTGGTGAAGCCAGCCAAATGCTAGAAAAAAATGAAAATCTACGCTATGTGGTACCGACTGAGGCCAGCAACCTTTGGTTTGACAATATGGTCATTCCCAAAACAGTCAAAAACCAAGATGCAGCCTATGCCTTTATCAATTTTATGTTGAAACCTGAAAATGCTCTTAAAAATGCTGAGTATGTCGGTTATTCAACACCAAACCTACCAGCTAAGGAAATGCTCCCAGAGGAGAAAAAAGAAGACAAGGCCTTCTATCCTGATGCTGAAACCATGAAACACCTAGAAGTTTATGAGAAATTTGACCATAAATGGACAGGCAAATATAGCGACCTCTTCCTACAGTTTAAAATGTATCGGAAGTAGGAGGCTAAACGTAAGAAACGAATCAGTCAAGCTGGTTCGTTTTTTAAAAAATAAAAGGCAATTTTCGTAACGGTATCTTTTTCTATGATAGTTGCTTATTTTCTTTCCCAGTAGTATACTAAGTTTAACCTTACAGAAAGCGGTAACAAATAATGAAAATATCTACTTTTTTCAAAAAATTTTATTGGCCAACCTTTTTGATTGTTGACGAAACAATTATACTATTCCATTTAAAGGATGGTTTGGATCGACAATACCTAACAACTGATTCCATACATTTGGTGATAGGGTTCTTTATATTTGCAAATATTTTCGTAGCTATCTTTAACAATTCAAAACTTTGGGATAAAAGTTGGGATAAAAAGAGTGATAGCAGTAAGAAAAAATATATTCTGAAAAAGTAATCTGAGATGTAGGGAATTGGTTTGATTTGACGGAGATGATTTTCAGTTGACGCAAGCTTAAAAAAACGTTATAATAAGAAAGTTGAGAATTGATTTTCAGTTGTCTTAGTCCAGAGAAATGGCGGTGCTGCGAGCCATCTAAGCTAGAAAGTCATGCTACTCAATTTAACAATTGCATAATAAGAATAAGAGAATGACAAGTTCATTGAATGAAGGTGGTACCGCGGTTTTTCGCCCTTCGTGATATGAGCTTGTCTTTTGATTTTTTGGAGGTGTTGATGAAAACATTTCTTGTCAAACAAAAGTTTCGTCTTGGAGGCGAACGCTTCGCTATCAAGGATGACAGGGGAGAAATCGCCTATCAGGTGGAGGGATCATTTTTCCAAATTCCTAAAACCTTTACCATATATGATGCGACTGGTGAACAGGTCAGTCAGATTAGTAAAGAAATCTTGACCTTGCTTCCTCGTTTTGAGATTCAGCTTCGGGATGGCTCGAGTTTTGTCATTCGTAAGAAGTTGACCTTCTGGCGAGATAAGTATGAGTTTGATAATCTAGGTCTTCGTATCGAGGGCAATATCTGGGATTTGGATTTCAAATTGCTGGATGATCGCGATCAGCTGATTGCGGAAATTAAGAAGGAACTCTTCCATCTGACCTCTACCTACACTGTAACGGTTCTTGAGGACGCTTATGCAGACCTAGTCATTTCCCTCTGTGTCGCGATTGACTATGTGGAAATGCTGGAAAGCCAATCACATTAAACAAGTAAATAAGGAGACAATATGAAACAACTATCTAGTGCACAAGTACGCCAAATGTGGCTTGATTTCTGGGCGACCAAAGGTCACTCAGTAGAACCATCAGTGAGCTTGGTTCCTGTAAATGACCCAACTCTTTTGTGGATCAACTCTGGGGTAGCAACCCTTAAGAAATACTTTGACGGGACCATTATCCCTGAAAATCCACGTATTACCAATGCCCAAAAGGCTATCCGTACCAACGACATCGAGAACGTAGGGAAGACTGCACGTCACCATACCATGTTTGAAATGTTGGGGAACTTCTCTATCGGGGATTACTTCCGTGATGAAGCTATCACTTGGGCTTATGAGCTTTTGACAAGCCCTGAGTGGTTTGACTTCCCAGCTGAAAAACTTTATATGACCTACTATCCAGCTGATAAAGATTCATACAACCGCTGGATTGAAGTGGGAGTGGATCCAAGTCATTTGATTCCAATCGAGGATAACTTCTGGGAAATCGGTGCGGGACCTTCTGGACCAGATACAGAGATTTTCTTTGACCGTGGAGAAGCTTTTGACCCAGAAAATATCGGTATTCGTTTACTTGCAGAAGATATTGAAAACGACCGTTATATCGAAATCTGGAACATCGTTTTGTCACAATTTAACGCAGACCCTGCTGTTCCTCGTAGCGAATACAAGGAATTACCACACAAGAACATTGATACGGGCGCTGGTTTGGAGCGTTTGGTAGCGGTTATCCAAGGGGCTAAGACTAACTTTGAAACTGACCTCTTCATGCCAATCATTCGTGAAGTGGAGAAATTGTCTGCTAAGGTTTATGACCAAGATGGCGACAACATGAGCTTCAAGGTCATCGCTGACCATATCCGTTCTCTTTCATTTGCGATTGGGGATGGTGCTCTTCCAGGAAATGAAGGTCGTGGTTATGTCCTTCGTCGTCTTCTTCGTCGTGCCTCTATGCATGGTCAAAAATTGGGCATCAACGAGCCTTTCCTTTACAAACTCGTTCCAACCGTTGGAAAAATCATGGAAAGCTACTACCCAGAAGTGCTTGAAAAACGTGACTTTATCGAAAAAATCGTTAAGAGCGAAGAAGAATCATTTGCACGTACTCTTCACTCAGGTCAACACTTTGCCCAAGGCATTGTAGCAGACTTGAAAGAAAAAGGTCAATCTGTCATTGCTGGTTCAGATGTATTCAAACTCTATGACACTTATGGATTCCCAGTTGAATTGACTGAAGAAATCGCTGAAGAAGCTGGTATGACTGTGGATCGTGAAGGCTTTGAAGCAGCCATGAAAGAACAGCAAGAACGCGCGCGTGCTTCAGCTGTCAAAGGCGGATCTATGGGTATGCAAAATGAAACCCTTCAAAATATCACAGTGGAAAGTCGCTTTAACTATGAAGCATATCAATTGTCTTCTAAATTGGTAGCAATCGTGGCTGACAATGCAGAAGTAGAAGCTGTATCAGAAGGAACTGCCTCTCTTATCTTTGCGGAAACGCCATTTTACGCTGAAATGGGTGGACAAGTAGCTGACCACGGACAAATCTTGAATGAGTCAGGTAAGATTGTGGCTACTGTGACCAATGTTCAAAAAGCTCCAAACGGACAAGCTCTTCATACAGTTGAAGTACTTGCACCGCTTGCCTTGAACCAAGAATATACCTTGGCAATTGATAGCAATCGCCGTCACCGTGTCATGAAAAACCACACTGCGACTCACTTGCTTCACGCTGCCCTTCACAATATCCTTGGAAACCATGCGACACAAGCAGGTTCACTTAATGAAGTAGAATTTCTTCGCTTTGACTTTACGCATTTCCAAGCTGTGACTGCTGAAGAATTGCGTGCCATTGAACAGCAAGTTAACGAGAAAATCTGGGAAGCTCTTGAAGTTAAGACAGTTGAAACGGATATTGACACTGCCAAAGAAATGGGAGCGATGGCCCTCTTTGGTGAGAAATACGGTAAAGAAGTCCGTGTTGTTACTATCGGTAACTACTCTATAGAGCTTTGTGGTGGTACCCACGTTGGCAACACTTCTGAAATTGGTCTCTTCAAGATTGTCAAAGAAGAAGGTATCGGATCAGGAACTCGCCGTATATTGGCGGTGACTGGTAAGGAAGCCTTTGAAGCCTACCGTGAACAAGAAGACGCTCTTAAAGCAGTCGCAGCAACCTTGAAAGCACCTCAACTTAAAGAAGTACCTCACAAGGTAGAAGGACTTCAAGAACAACTTCGTCAATTGCAAAAAGAAAATGCTGAGTTGAAAGAAAAAGCCGCAGCTGCAGCCGCAGGCGACATCTTCAAGGATGTTAAGGAAGTCAATGGTCACCGTTACATTGCTAGCCAAGTGTCTGTATCTGATGCTGGTGCCCTTCGTACCTTTGCAGATAATTGGAAACAAAAAGACTACTCTGATCTTCTTGTCCTAGTTGCCGCTATCGGTGACAAAGTCAATGTCCTTGTAGCAAGCAAGACAAAAGACCTTCATGCAGGAAACCTTGTCAAAGAATTGGCACCAATCGTCGATGGACGTGGTGGTGGTAAACCAGACATGGCCATGGCAGGAGGAAGCAACCAAACTAAGATCCAAGAATTGTTGGATGCAGTAGCAGGTAAATTGTAAGAAAATAAAGATCTATCCATTTGGGTAGGTCTTTTTGTAAATGCAAAAAAGCCAAATCCGATTGGACCTGGCTTGAATATTATGAACTATTAAATAGTATTGGCTGCCCAGACACTTACCGAAGCAGCTGAGACTGGGAATTGTCCATAACCTTCCTCATCAATTGTAACTTGATCTTGGTGATTTTCAAGTAAATCTACAAAGGTTTGGTTAGCCCATTCTTGGCCGACAAACATTGACTTACTGTTTTCTTGGTCATTTGAAATCAAGACTGCGATTGGGGATTGATTTTCAGCACCTGAACGTACCCAAGCGATACAATTAGCGTCATCAAAGTAGTCTGTTTGCTCTCCATAGGCCAAATCTTTTCGGATGGCTAGGAGGCGGTCAAGAACTTCTTTGAAATCTTCTTGGGCGTATTTTCCTGAAATCCCATAGTAGTCTCCGTAAAAGACACATGGAAGTCCATCTTGGCGTAATAGAATGAGGGCATAGGCTGCTGGTTTGAACCATTCTTCAACAGTCGATTCAAGGGCTTGTCCTCGTTGGGTATCATGGTTGTCGACAAAAGTCACCGCCTTGTCAGGTTTGAGTTCAACCAAGCTATCTGTGAAAATGCCACGAAGGTCGTAGTTTACGCCAGCTTGACTGGCTTCAAAGAGATTCTGGTGGAGACGAACATCGACAAGGTCAAAGCGTTCTTCTGTTTTTTCAAGGTAGTCTAGATTGGCTTCCTTGTCAGGATTCCAGAATTCACCAAAAACATAGAAATCCTCACCGTATTTTTCCTTCATATCACGGATAAAATTGCGCATGAAGAAAGAGTCAATGTGTTTAACGGCATCCAAGCGGAAACCAGCTACACCAGTAGTTTCCATGAACCAGTCAGCCCAGTCATAGATATTTTGGATGACTTCAGGATGTTTAAAGTCTAGGTCGGCATACATGAGGTAGTCATAGTTACCGTTTTCATTATCGACCAATTCCTCGTTAGCCCATCCCTTGTTGTCCCCTTGGATGAGATAAATCCCAGACTTACGGCGTTTGGCATCGTAGTCTGTACCTGTGAAGTGGTACCAGTGCCAGTGGAAGTCATTGTAGGTATCTTGGCGTCCATCGAAGGTAAAGTTAGTCCAGCCATTGATGGTGAAGGGTTCTCCAAGTTCAACTGTACGGTCTACTGGATTAACTTCGATAACCTGAAAGGCTTCCCTGTGATCGGCAGCAGCCTTGTGGTTGAGAACTACATCGGCCATAGGTTGAATTCCCTGCGCTTTAAGGGCTTGAATGGCTTGAAGATAGTCTTCTTTGAAACCATACTTGGTGCGGACAGTCCCTTTTTGGCTGAACTCTCCTAAGTCAAATAAGTCATAGACCCCATAACCTACATCTTTTTCATTGGTCGCCTTAAAAGCTGGTGGCATCCAGACGTGGCTGATTCCCAGATCAGCTAGGTGTTGAGCATCTTCAGCCAGACGCGTCCAGTGCTGACCGTCGTGGGGCAGATACCATTCAAAGTATTGCATAAGTGTTTGATTTTTCATGATGTTTCCTCTTACTTGTCAATCTTGTTCTTTATTCTATCATAAAGTATTGGTTAGCTCAAACGTTTGCGTAAGATAGAAGAAATCTATTTTAACTACTTAAAATAAAGTGTTGATTTTTTTGTATCAAAGTGCTAGTATAATGGTATGTAATATAGATAAAGATAGGAGTCATCCCATGATTGAATTTCAAAATGTTAGTAAGTTGTATGGTGATAAAGAGGCTTTGAGCAATCTCAATTTGCAGATTGAAAATGGGGAGATTATGGGTTTGATTGGTCATAATGGTGCTGGAAAATCGACCACTATAAAATCCCTAGTCAGTATCATTTCACCCAGCAGTGGTCGTATTTTGGTAGACGGTCAGGATTTATCAGAAAATCGCTTGGCTATCAAACGAAAGATTGGCTACGTAGCAGACTCTCCTGACTTATTTTTACGCTTAACGGCCAATGAATTTTGGGAATTGATCGCCTCATCCTATGATCTGACTAGCTCTGACTTGGAGGCTAGTCTAGCTAGGCTATTGACTGTTTTTGATTTTGCTGAAAACCGCTATCAAGTTATTGAAACCCTTTCTCACGGAATGCGTCAGAAAGTCTTTGTCATCGGAGCACTCTTGTCCGATCCCGATATTTGGGTCTTGGACGAACCCTTGACTGGTTTGGATCCCCAGGCTGCCTTTGATTTGAAGCAAATGATGAAGGAACATGCACAAAAAGGTAAGACGGTCTTGTTTTCAACCCATGTCCTAGAGGTGGCAGAGCAAGTCTGTGATCGGATTGCCATTTTGAAAAAGGGGCATTTGATTTATTGTGGTAAGGTAGAGGACTTGAGAAAAGACCACCCAGACCAGTCTTTGGAAAGTATCTACCTTAGCCTTGCTGGTAGAAAAGAGGAGGTTTCAGATGCGTCTCAAGGTCATTAAAAAATTAGTTGATATCAATATCCTCTATTCATCTCAAGAAGCTAATCTGGCTAATCTACGAAAGAAGCAAGCTAAGAATCCTGGGAAAAAAGTAAATGTTTCCGCTAGAGTCCTAAGTTCTTACATTTTTTCCAGTCTCTTGATGCTTTTCATGTTTATAAATATAGCCTTTCGTTTTCCTTTTGAGGAAAGGCCAAGTTTTTTTAGTACCATGGTTGCTATTTTACTGGTGCTTGCCTTTTCAACTTCTTTCACTGCATTTTACAATGTCTTTTATGAGAGTAAGGACTTGGTATCGTATAGGCCTTATGCCTTTAAAGAATCAGAGATTATAATTGCTAAAGGACTGTCTGTTCTCTTGCCAGCTCTAGCTGGAATTGTACCAATCCTAGCTTATTTTCTAGTCCTCTATATTAGGCTAGCTCCTTCTCTATGGCTGGGTTTGCCTTTGATGCTGCTGTCCTTGGCCTTATTATTTGTCTCTGTTACTTTAGTGATGGTAGTGGCAGTACATTTCTTGGCTCAGACTACGGTCTTCAGAAAGTATCAGTCTATTTTTGCCAATGTGATGATTGGGATAGGGGTTCTCATACCTTTAATATTTGTCCTCTTTCTACAGTCGACTTTTGGAAGTATTGTTGACAAAGTTAGAGACATTCCATTTCTCCTTTATCCTCTTCATATCTTTTACAAAATAGCAGTGGAGCCTTTTTCGACAGAAGCCATACTGGGTCTGCTCGCTTGGATAGCTTTAACTGTTTTCTTGCTTTACCTGACCAAAAAGAAGGTCCTTCCTCGTTTTTATGACGTTATCCTGCTTAATAGTGAGGAGAAGGTCAAAAAAGAACGTCGCAATAAGGAGAGAATTTCAACTACTAATAAAAAGGGCTTTTTCCGTATGGTTTTACGCTACCACCTCACCCTCTTGGGACAGGGAACTGGCGTGGTTACAGTGCTTTTTACAAGTGCTTTCCTTCCTTATCTCATGATGATTGGTCTGATTTCCAAAATCCGAGATTCTCAGATAGTTCCAGACATTCATCCTCCATACTGGTTACCCTTGTTTTTTATAGCTCTCTTTATAGCTCTTGTCAATAACAATATCACCAGTCTGCATTCAATTGCCTTGTCCTTGGAGAGAGAAAATGTTGATTTTCTGAAGAGTTTACCCTTTGACTTTGCTCGTTATGTGAAAGTGAAGTTTTGGATTATATTTGCTGTCCAGTCCTTTTTACCAGTTCTGACTTTACTTGGCCTTTCTCTATATCTAGGCTTGCCCATCCTTTCGATGATCTACCTCCTTGTGGCCTGGATCTTTGCAAGTGTCATCCTTTCTTGCCACCATTACCTTAAGGACGTGAAAAATTTGTCAACCAATTGGAGTAACATTACGGACCTGGTGAACCGTTCAAATCGTATAGTAGCAATAGTTTTACTCTTAATTTATAGTGTTATCTTAATGGCCCTTGTAATAGGGAGCTTATTCTTGGTTCGGTCTCTCTCCCCTATCCTTGCCATCAGCTTGGGAGTAGGAGCTCTGATCCTTCTGCTTGGTCTTGCTATTTTTGGCTATCATTATTATCTATCACGCATATTGGCAGAAATAGAAAAAAGATGAGCTAGTTGGTCGCTTGCTTGATAAATTCAATTCGACAAATGCTTTTATAGTTTGTTAGAATGTAGTTGTAAATGATTAAGATTGGTAATCAAAAAAATATAGGGAGGAATGTTTTGAATAAGAAATACAACATAGTTCTATTTTTCTTGTTTATAGTTTATTTATTTGGATATTTTTCAATTTCAAAAACGTTAATTCCTATAATGTGTGTGATCCAAGTATTTTTGATAGAATATATATTTAGAGTTCGAAATAGAATTATGCAGATAGGTGAAATTTTAATTATTGTTGCTTCTATAATATTATTTATTGATAGTATATTGAGTTTGTAACAAAAGGCTTTTCTATAAAATCAAATTTTCCAGATACCTGCTGAAGCTGATTTATCTTCTCTCTATGCCTTCTCATCTTTATTATACTATCTACGTCACTAAACTTGACAGACATATATTGCAGGTACAGCCTCTCTACCTACAATCTCACAGTTAACCTGCGGCTAGTTTCTTAGTTTGCTCTTTGATTTTCGTTGATAAAAAGAAATGCTCCTCCAAGACGGAAGAGCATTTTTTGTTTTGATTCTCATACAATTACTTCTAAGTTTTTATTAGTATTAGTATACCTTTTTTAAAACGAGAGTAAAAAAGCAAGGGTTGTTTCTTTTTTGAGAATTGTCTAAAAATTTGATATAATGGTAGTTATGAATAGAATAAGAGTCAGCAAAAGGGTTGAAAAAAAGCTTGCCAAAGGTCTGGTTTTACTAGAAGCCAGTGATCTTGAGAATGTCAATCTCAAGGATCAGGAAGTAGAAGTGCAGAGTCAGGAAGGAACCTTTCTTGGGACTGCCTACCTATCTCAGCAAAACAAGGGCTTTGGCTGGTTTGTTAGTAAAAACAAGGTAGCCTTCAATCAAGCTTTCTTTGAAACGCTGTTTAGACAAGCTAAAGAAAAGAGAAGCGCCTACTATCAAGACGAATTGACAACTGCCTTTCGTCTTTTCAACCAAGAGGGAGATGGCTTTGGCGGTCTGACAGTGGACCTGTATGGCGATTATGCCGTCTTTTCTTGGTATAACTCTTATGTTTATCAGATTCGTCAGACCATCTCAGAAGCCTTTAGACAGGTTTTTCCTGAGGTTTTAGGGGCTTATGAGAAGATCCGCTTTAAGGGTTTGGACTATGAATCTGCCCATGTTTATGGTCAAGAAGCACCTGACTTTTTCACTGTTTTGGAAAATGGTGTTCTGTATCAAGTCTTTATGAACGATGGCTTGATGACAGGGATTTTCTTAGACCAGCATGAGGTTCGTGGTAGTCTGGTTGACGGCTTGGCTATGGGCAAATCCTTGCTCAATATGTTTTCCTATACAGCAGCCTTCTCAGTAGCTGCAGCTATGGGAGGAGCTAGCCAGACAACTTCTGTTGACCTAGCCAAACGTTCACGAGAATTGTCTCAAGCGCATTTTCAGGTAAATGGGCTCAGCACAGATGACCATCGTTTTATAGTCATAGATGTCTTTGAGTATTTCAAGTATGCCAAACGAAAAGGCTTGACCTACGATGTGATTGTCCTAGATCCGCCTAGCTTTGCTCGGAACAAAAAACAAACTTTCTCTGTGACTAAGGATTATCACAAGTTGATTTCCCAGAGTCTTGAGATTTTAAATCCGAGAGGAATCATCATTGCCAGTACCAATGCTGCCAATGTTTCCCGTCAGAAATTTACAGAACAAATTGATAAAGGCTTTGCAGGAAGAAGTTACCAGATTTTAAACAAATATGGTCTTCCAGCAGATTTCGCCTATAATAAAAAAGATGAAAGTAGTAATTACCTCAAGGTGATTAGTATGAAGGTTAGTAAATGAAATTAATCGTTTCAGTAATGCCAAGAAGTTTAGAGGAGGCCCAGACTCTGGATGCCACAAGGTATCAGGATGCTGATATCATTGAATGGCGTGCCGACTATCTGCCTAAAGAAGCGATTTTGCAGGTAGCTCCAGCTATTTTTGAAAAATTTGCAGGTCGTGAGTTGGTTTTCACTCTGCGAACTCGCGCTGAAGGGGGAGAAATCGAACTTTCTTCAGAAGAATATATCCATCTAATCAAGGAAGTGGCGCAACTCTATCAACCAGATTATATTGATTTTGAGTACTACAGCTACAAGGATGTTTTTGAGGAAATGCTGGATTTCCCGAATCTCATTTTGAGTTACCACAATTTCCAAGAAACGCCTGAAAATATGATGGAAATCTTGTCAGAGTTGACGAGCCTAAATCCAAAACTTGTCAAGGTTGCGGTGATGGCTCACACGGAGCAGGATGTCTTAGATTTGATGAACTATACACGAGGCTTTAAAACCCTCAATCCTGAACAGGAATATGTGACTATTTCTATGGGCAAGGTGGGCAAGGTCTCTCGTATTACTGCGGATGTGACTGGTTCTAGCTGGTCCTTTGCTAGTCTGGATGAGGCTAGTGCTCCTGGTCAGATTTCCCTAGCTAACATGAAAAAAATCAGGGAGATTTTGGATGAAGCTTGATGGCTATACACGTTTAGCTGCAGTTGTTGCCAATCCTATTAAGCATTCTATCTCTCCCTTCATTCACAATAGTGCCTTTGAGATGACAGCTACCAACGGTGCTTATGTGGCTTGGGAGATTGAAGCGGCTGATTTGGCAGAAACAGTGGCTAATATTCGTCGCTACCAGATGTTTGGAATTAACCTTTCTATGCCCTATAAGGAGCAAGTGATTCCATATTTGGATGAACTGAGTGACGAAGCGCGCTTGATCGGTGCGGTCAATACGGTTGTCAATGATAATGGCACTTTAATTGGATATAATACAGATGGCAAGGGATTCTTTAAGAGCTTGCCTTCTTTTACAATTACAGGTAAAAAGATGACCCTGCTGGGTGCAGGTGGTGCGGCCAAGTCCATTTTGGCACAAGCTATTTTGGATGGTGTCAGTCAGATTTCAGTCTTTGTTCGTTTAGTTTCGATGGAAAAAACAAGACCTTACCTAGACAAGTTACAGGAGCAGACAGACTTTAAGGTGGACTTGTATGCTTTAGAAGATGTTTCGGAACTGCAAGCAAGGATTGCTGAGTCGGAGTTGCTGGTTAATGCCACCAGTGTGGGCATGGATGGTCAATCATCTCCAGTTCCTGAAAACGTAGTCTTACCGAAAACTCTTTTTGTAGCAGATATCATTTACCAACCTTTTGAGACGCCGTTTTTAAAATGGGCCAGAAGTCAGGGTAATCCAGCGGTCAATGGTCTGGGAATGTTGCTCTATCAAGCTGCAGAAGCCTTTCAACTGTGGACAGGCAAGGAAATGCCGACAGAAGAGATTTGGCAGTCCTTAACAGAAAAATACCAATAAAGAAAAGGAGACTCTCCTATGAAAATCAGAATCGATATTCCTCATCATCCTTATGATATTCATATTGAAAAAGGTTGTCTGGCTCAGGCTGGCCAATGGTTGAGAGAACTCTGGCAACCGCAAAAAGTGGTCATTGTGACAGACAACCATGTAGCTTCTCTTTATGCAGAGAAGGTCAAGCTCAGCCTAGAAGATGCTGGTTTTAAGGTAGCGGTATTTGACTTTTTGGAAGGGGAAGAAAGAAAGAATTTAACCACTGTCCAGAAAGTCTATGAATTTTTAGTCAAGCAAGGTCTGACTCGTAGCGATGGACTCGTGGCTCTTGGTGGCGGTGTCGTTGGGGATCTGGCTGGTTTTGTAGCCTCTACCTATATGCGAGGTATTCATTTTGTTCAGATTCCGACTAGTTTGACAGCTCAGGTGGATTCTTCTATCGGTGGAAAGACGGGTGTTAACACTCCATTTGCCAAGAATATGGTAGGAACTTTTGCCCAACCAGATGGGGTTCTGATTGATCCGCTTGTCCTTGAAACTCTCGGAAAGAGAGAGTTGATTGAAGGAATGGGTGAAGTTATCAAGTATGGCTTGATTGAGGATCCAGAACTGTGGAAAATTTTGACGGAGCTGGATGGTTCTGTAGAGAGCATTTTAGAGCATGCAGAGACCTTGATTGAACATTCTTGCCAGGTCAAGCGCAAGATGGTGGTTGAGGATGAGTTGGACAATGGTGTTCGTCTTTACCTCAATTTTGGCCACACTATTGGCCATGCTATTGAAGCGACGGCTGGTTATGGCAAGGTCATGCATGGAGAAGCTGTGGCCATGGGTATGGTACAGATTTCCAAGGTTGCTGAGGAAAAAGGTCTCATGCCAGTTGGCATAACTCAGTCCATTACAGCTATGTGTCAGAAATTTGGCTTGCCTGTTGACTATGAAAACTGGGATGTTGACAAGCTTTATCAAGCTTTGACTCATGACAAAAAAGCGCGTGGTAATACCTTGAAATTGGTCTTGGTACCAGAGCTTGGTTCAGCGACCATTCACCCAGTTTCTCTGGAAGAGATGAAAGACTACTTGGTAAAATAAGGAGAGTGTATGAGATATTTAACTGCAGGAGAATCACACGGCCCCCGTCTGACAGCTATCATTGAGGGAATTCCAGCTGGACTTCCTTTGACAGCTGAGGATATCAATGGAGACCTTAAACGCCGTCAGGGTGGCTACGGTCGTGGCGGCCGTATGAAGATTGAGAGTGACCAGGTTGTCTTTACTTCGGGCGTTCGTCACGGGAAGACGACTGGGGCTCCCATTACCATGGATGTTATCAATAAGGACCACCAAAAATGGCTGGATATCATGTCTGCGGAGGACATTGAAGACCGCCTTAAAAGCAAACGAAAAATCACCCATCCTCGCCCAGGACATGCCGACTTGGTTGGGGGCATCAAGTACCGTTTTGATGATTTGCGAAATTCTTTGGAGCGTTCATCTGCCCGTGAAACCACCATGCGAGTGGCAGTTGGAGCTGTAGCCAAACGCCTCTTGGCTGAGCTGGATATGGAGATTGTCAACCATGTCGTAGTCTTTGGTGGCAAGGAAATCGATGTTCCTGAGAATCTCACAGTTGCTGAGATTAAGGAGCGAGCTGCCCAGTCTGATGTTTCTATTGTCAACCAAGAAAGAGAACAGGAAATCAAGGACTATATTGACCAAATCAAACGTGACGGTGATACCATCGGTGGGGTTGTGGAGACAGTCGTTGGAGGTGTTCCAGTTGGTCTTGGTTCCTATGTCCAATGGGACAGAAAATTGGATGCGCGATTGGCCCAAGCAGTTGTCTCTATCAATGCCTTTAAAGGGGTAGAATTTGGTCTTGGCTTTGAAGCTGGTTACCGTAAAGGTAGCCAAGTTATGGACGAAATTCTCTGGTCTAAAGAAGACGGTTATACCCGCCGTACTAATAATTTAGGTGGTTTCGAAGGTGGTATGACTAATGGTCAACCCATCGTTGTTCGTGGCGTCATGAAACCTATTCCTACTCTTTATAAGCCTCTCATGAGTGTGGATATTGAAACCCATGAACCCTATAAGGCAACCGTTGAGAGAAGTGATCCGACCGCTCTTCCAGCAGCAGGAGTGGTCATGGAAGCCGTTGTGGCAACGGTTCTGGCACAAGAAATCCTTGAAAAATTCTCATCAGACAATCTAGAGGAATTAAAAGAAGCGGTAGCCAAACACCGAGACTATACAAAGAACTATTAAGGAGTTCCTATGGCAAAAACAGTCTATATCGCAGGTCTTGGTTTGATTGGTGCCTCGATGGCACTCGGTATCAAACGCGATCATCCTGATTATGAAATTTTAGGTTATAATCGTAGTCAAGCTTCGAGAGATATCGCCTTAAAAGAAGGCATGATTGACCGTGCAACAGATGATTTTGCCAGTTTTGCTCCTCTGGCGGATATCATCATTCTCAGCTTGCCAATCAAGAAAACTATTGCTTTTATTAAGGAATTGGCCAACTTGGATTTGAAAGAAGGCGTCATTATTTCAGATGCTGGTTCAACCAAGTCAGCCATTGTAGATGCGGCGGAGCAGTATTTGGCTGGCAAGTCTGTTCGCTTTGTCGGGGCTCATCCCATGGCTGGTAGTCACAAGACAGGGGCTGCTTCTGCGGATGTCAATCTTTTTGAAAATGCCTATTATATCTTTACACCTTCGAGTCTGACAGGTCAGAATACGCTTGAGGAAATGAAGGATTTGCTTTCAGGTCTTCATGCTCGCTTTATCGAGATTGATGCCAAGGAGCATGACCGAGTCACTTCTCAGATTAGCCATTTTCCTCATATTCTGGCTTCTAGTCTCATGGAGCAGACCGCGGTCTATGCTCAAAAACATGAGATGGCAAGACGCTTTGCGGCGGGTGGTTTTCGAGATATGACTCGGATTGCGGAAAGTGAGCCAGGTATGTGGACTTCCATTCTCTTGTCCAATCGTGAGACTATCCTAGAGCGGATTGCGGATTTCAAGGAGCGTTTGGAAGCGATTGGTCAAGCCATCAGCAAGGGAGATGAGGAGCAGATTTGGAACTTTTTCAATCAAGCGCGTGAGCAACGTCAGGCCATGGAAATCCATAAGCGTGGTGGTGTGGATAGCTCTTATGACCTCTATGTCGATGTTCCCGATGAAGAAGATGTCATCTTGCGGATTTTGGAACTGCTACGTGGAACTTCCTTGGTTAACATCCATATCAACGAGGAAAACCGTGAGGATATTCACGGAATCCTACAAATTTCATTTAAAAATGCTCAAGACTTGGAAAGGGCTGAGCATTTAATAACAGAAAACACCGACTACACAGTCGTTATCAAATAAGGAGAAAATCATGTCAAATATTTACGATAGTGCAAACGAACTTAGTCGCGGTCTACGCGAATTACCTGAATACAAGGCTGTTAAAGCAGCTAAAGATGCTATTTCAGCAGATGCTGAGGCGAGCAAAATCTTTACAGAATATGTTGCTTTCCAAGAGGGAATTCAAAGACTGGCACAGACAGGTCAAATGCCAGATGCATCCTTCCAAGCGAAAATGGAAAACTTTGGCAAGCAGATTCAAGGAAATATCCTCTTGTCAGAATTCTTTACCAAGCAACAACAATTGGCAATTTACCTTTCTGACATTGAAAAAATTGTTTTTGAACCAGTTTCAGAATTGCTAAAATAAGAAAATAACTATCATAAAGTCAGAAATTTTAAGGAATTTCTGGCTTTTTATGATAAAATAAGTAAAAGTATTGCAAGTATGAGGTCCAGTATGAAACTAAAAACAAACATTAGCCACTTACACGGCAGTATCCGAGTTCCAGGTGACAAATCTATCAGTCACCGTTCCATTATTTTTGGAAGCTTGGCTGAGGGTGAGACCAAGGTTTATGATATCTTGCGTGGTGAAGATGTCTTGTCAACCATGCAGGTTTTTCGTGACCTTGGTGTTGAAATTGAGGACAAAGATGGGGTTATTACTATTCAAGGTGTAGGCATGGATGGCTTAAAAGCGCCGCAGAATGCCCTTGATATGGGAAATTCTGGCACCTCGATTCGTCTGATTTCAGGTGTCCTTGCCGGTGCAGATTTTGAAGTAGAGATGTTCGGAGACGACAGTCTTTCCAAACGTCCTATGGATCGTGTGACTATTCCACTGAAAAAAATGGGCGTTAGTATTTCTGGGCAAACTGAGCGAGACCTGCCTCCTCTTCGCTTAAAAGGAACGAAAAATTTAACACCTATTCATTATGAGTTACCTATTGCTTCTGCCCAAGTCAAGTCAGCCTTGATGTTTGCGGCCTTGCAGACTCAGGGAAAGTCCGTTATTATCGAAAAAGAGTGCACCCGTAATCATACTGAAGATATGTTGCAACAATTTGGTGGTCATTTAAGTGTGGACGGAAAGAAAATCACAGTCCAAGGACCACAAAAATTGACAGGACAAAAGGTGGTCGTGCCAGGAGATATTTCCAGTGCAGCCTTTTGGTTAGTTGCCGGTTTGATTGTTCCAAATTCTCGTGTAGTGCTGAAGAATGTTGGTATTAATGAAACGCGTACAGGTATCATCGATGTCATTCGCGCTATGGGTGGAAAATTAGAAGTTACTGAAATTGACCCAGTCGCTAAATCTGCAACCTTGACTGTTGAGTCTTCAGACCTGAAAGGAACAGAGATTGGTGGCGCTTTGATTCCACGCTTGATTGATGAATTGCCAGTTATCGCTCTGCTTGCGACTCAAGTCCAAGGTGTAACAGTTATCAAGGATGCTGAGGAACTCAAGGTCAAGGAAACAGACCGTATTCAGGTAGTAGCAGACGCCTTAAATAGCATGGGAGCAGATATCACTCCTACAGCAGATGGAATGATTATCAAAGGGAAATCAGCTCTGCACGGTGCTAGGGTTAATACGTTTGGAGACCACCGTATCGGTATGATGACAGCCATTGCGGCCCTTTTGGTGGCAGATGGACAAGTGGAGCTTGATCGTGCAGAAGCCATCAATACCAGCTATCCTAGCTTCTTTGATGATTTGGAGAGCTTGATTCATGGCTAAGGTGTTACTAGGATTTATGGGTGCTGGTAAATCCACAATTGCTAGTGGATTGGACCCTAATTACCTTGATATGGATGCTCTGATAGAGAAGCGCTTAGGTATGCCTATTGCGGAATTTTTCGCTGAAAAGGGAGAAGAAGCCTTTCGTCAGATAGAATCAGAAGTCCTAGCTGATTTACTACAAAGAGACCAAATTGTGTCAACTGGCGGAGGAGTGGTCATTTCTCAGCGAAATCGTGACTTACTAAAGACAAATTCTGATAATATCTACTTGAAAGCTGATTTTGAAACCCTCTACCAACGCATATCAGCTGATAAGGATAATCAGCGCCCGCTTTTTCTAAATAATAGCAAGGAAGAACTTGCAGCTATTTTTCAAGAAAGACAGGCTTGGTATGAGGAAGTGGCTAGTCGGGTTTTGGATGTGACCGAGTTAAGCCCAGAGGAAATTATAGAGGAACTGAGATGAAAATTGCTTATCTAGGTCCCAAGGGATCATTTTCACACCACGTTGTGCAGACAGCTTTTCCTCAGGAGGAATTGCAGGCCTTTGCCAATATTACAGATGTTATCAAGGCCTATGAGCAAGGCTTGGTGGACTATTCTGTGGTGCCAGTTGAAAATTCTATCGAGGGTAGTGTTCATGAAACTTTGGACTATCTTTTTCATCAGGCTCGCATCCAAGCAGTAGCAGAAATCGTTCAGCCTATTCATCAGCAGTTGATGGTGGTTCCAGGCCATACTAAGATTGAAAAGATTTTTTCACATCCACAGGCTTTGGCTCAAGGAAAGAAATTCATCGATGAACAATATCCAGAGGCTCAAATCGAGGTAACAGCTAGTACAGCTTATGCGGCCCGTTTTATTTCCGAACATCCAGACCAGCCCTTTGCAGCCATTGCACCACGAAGTTCTGCAGAAGAATATGGCTTGGAACTGATTGCCGAGGATATTCAGGAAATGGAAGCCAATTTCACACGTTTCTGGGTTTTGGGAGCTGAAAAGCCTAGTATTCCCTTGCAAGCACAAACTGAGAAAATGAGTTTGGCCTTGACCTTACCTGATAACCTTCCAGGCGCACTTTATAAAGCTCTTTCAACTTTTGCTTGGCGAGGAATTGACCTGACAAAAATTGAAAGTCGGCCACTCAAGACAGCACTGGGCGAATACTTTTTCATTATCGATGTGGATTATGCCGATAAGGACTTGGTTAACTTTGCCCAAAAAGAATTAGAAGCGATTGGAATCCAGTATAAGGTTCTGGGTGCCTATCCTATTTATCCAATATCAGACCATGGAAAGGAGAGAAGATGAGTAAAGAAAATCCCTTAAGCCATCACGAGCAGTTACGTTATGACTACCTTTTTAAGAACATTCATTACCTCAATGAGCGAGAGAAAAAAGAGTTTGCTTACCTACAAGGTAAGTTAAATATGGCTAGTGGTAGTGAAGATTCTTCAGAAATTCATAATGAAAATCACGATATGGAAGAGTCTTTCATGGAACCAGTCAATCAGTCTCCTCTTCCATCCTATGGTAACCGAAGTCGTGCAAAAAAATACCAGAAAAGTCATTCTCTTCCAAAGGTTAAGTCCAAAAAACGCAAGATTCGTTGGGGGCGTATTTTTGCAGGATTGCTTGCCCTTCTGGCCTGTGTCGGTTTTGGAATGATTTTTATGTTCCTAAAAGGTTATTCAAATGCGGATCCAACCAAACCTGCCAATGCCAAGGCAGCTCAAGTAGAAGTTTTTCATGGTCAAGATACCAAGGATGGGGTCAATATTTTGATTATGGGAACGGATGGACGGATTGGCCAAAATAGTGCTGAGACTAGAACGGACTCTATTATGGTACTAAACGTTGGTGGCTCAGATAGGAAAATCAAGCTGGTCAGCTTCATGCGTGACAATTTGGTTTATATAGACGGTTATAGCCAAGTGATTAACGGTAGAAAGCAGTCCGATAATAAGTTGAATGTGGCCTATGAACTAGGGGAACAAGAAGGCCAAAAAGGTGCTGAAATGGTCCGGAAAGTCCTAAAAGACAATTTTGACTTGGACATTAAGTACTACGCCTTGGTAGACTTCCAGGCCTTCGCAACCGCTATTGACACTTTATTTCCTGATGGGGTGACGATTGATGCCAAATTCTCAACCTTAGAAGGTCAACCTTTAACCGAAGCTACGGTGGGAGATGATTTACATGCTACGGAAACAGAGTCACCAACCCAGACTATCAAAGTTGGGAAGCAGCAGATGAACGGATCAACCTTGCTCAATTATGCTCGCTTCCGTGATGATGATGAAGGTGATTACGGTCGTACCAAGAGACAACAGCAAGTGTTGACAGCTGTTTTGCAACAACTCAAGGATCCAACTAAACTCTTTACTGGATCAGAAGCACTTGGTAAGGTCTTTGGCATGACCTCTACGAATGTTCCTTATAGTTTCCTACTGACCAATGGCTTATCCTTCCTAGATGGAGCGCAAAATGGCATTGAGAGATTAACAGTTCCAGAACTAGGTGATTGGGTCGATGCCTATGATGTCTATGGAGGCTTGGGCTTGTTGGTTGATCAAAATAAATATCAGAATAAATTATCTCAGATGGGCTTGAGATAAAATAAGATAGGAGAATCAAAGTTTGAAGGCTATTTATCTAGCAATCAGGCTTTGATTTTTTACAGTCTGCAATAGATTTTCAGCCCTTATTTGTGGTATAATGAAACGATACGATAGAAAGAATAATGAACAATATGACTGATTTAAAAGCAATTCAGGCTCGAAGTCTGGAGATGGCTGAATATTTTGTGACTTTTTGTAAAGAACATGATTTGCTTTGCTATCTCTGTGGGGGAGGCGCTATTGGTGCCCTTCGAAACAAGGGCTTCATTCCTTGGGACGACGACCTAGACTTTTTTATGCCTCGTAAGGATTATGAAAAATTGGCAGAATTATGGCCTCGTTATGCAGATGAGCGTTATTTCTTGTCAAAGAGTAACAAGGATTTTGTCGACCGTAATCTTTTTATTACCATTCGTGACAAGGAAACGACCTGCATTAAACCTTACCAGCAAGATTTGGATTTGCCACATGGTTTGGCTTTGGATGTTTTGCCTTTGGATTATTATCCGAAAAATCCAGCTGAGCGGAAAAAACAGGTTCGTTGGGCACTGATTTATTCTCTTTTTTGTGCGCAAACTATTCCAGAAAAGCATGGTGCACTTATGAAATGGGGAAGCCGTATTTTACTCGGTTTGACGCCAAAATCTCTCCGTTATCGCATTTGGAAAAAAGCTGAAAAAGAAATGACCAAGTATGATCTAGCTGAGAGCGATGGAATCACGGAACTATGCTCAGGTCCTGGCTACATGAGAAACAAGTACCCAATCGCATCTTTTGAGGATAATCTTTTCTTGCCCTTTGAAGGAACAGAGATGCCTATTCCAGTTGGCTACGATGCCTATCTTAGCACCGCTTTTGGAGACTACATGACACCTCCACCAGCAGATAAGCAGCTACCGCATCATGATGCTGTTATCGCTGATATGGATAAGAGTTATACAGAGTACAAGGGAGAATACGGAACATGATGGGTGAAAAAATTAGCGTTATCGTTCCAGTCTACAATGTAGAAGCCTATCTGGAGCGATGTGTGGAGTCAATTCTTCATCAGACTTATACTAATTTTGAACTAATCCTAATAAATGATGGGTCTACTGATTCTAGTGGACAAATTTGTGATGATTTAGCAGATCAGTATGAAAATATCAAGGTTTACCATATCGAAAATGCTGGTGTTTCTAATGCTAGAAATGTTGGAATTCAGCTAGCGACGGGTGCTTGGATAACTTTTGTTGATAGCGATGATTTCGTCACCAATGATTACCTAGCTACTTTAGCTAGTGCAGTTGAAGGAGAAAATGTAGGTTTTGTGATTGCTCCTTTACACCATATCAAAAATGGAATAGTGACAGATTTACCCCCGTATTCTGGTAGAAAAGAACTTTGGTCAACAGAAGAAACTATGAAAGAATTACTGATGACCACTAAGACATCATTTTTTCCAGTCGCAAAACTATTTAATAGAGACCTGCTGGCAGATACGAAATTTAATACAGATTACCATCTAGCAGAAGATGCCTTGTTTTTAACTGAATTGCTACTAAAGACAAGATGCAGTAGCATATTTATTGACAAACCAATTTATTATTATGATCATCGTGAGGGAAGTGCGACAACATCTGTTAATCGGTATGTATTTGATACGATAAAAGTTTATATGAGAATTATTGCTCAGGTATCACAAGTATTTCCTAATTTAAAATATGAATTAAAAAATAGAGAATGTTGGTCATATATCACAGTCTACGATAAAATCATATTTACTTCATCTGAGCAGTATCAAAAGGAGAAAGTCGAACTAAGGACTTGGATTATTCAGCATCGACACGAAATATGGAAGGATACATATTTCACCACATTTCGTAAGATAGCTGTCCTGTCACTTGTCTTTTCTCCATGGATATATAAAAAAATTGTTGGATTCAGAAACTAATATTATGAGAAGGAGTTGAAAATGAATTTTTCAAAAATGGATGAATACTTTGAAAAATCAAAACTATGGATTGCATATCTATTTGTTTTCATTTCGATTTTAAGTATGAGTTCACTGGTTTATAAGATAGCAAATCCTCTTTATAAGGGATTGTCAGCGATTGTAGTGCTTTATATTTGCTATACCTTATTGTTTAAGTGGAAAAAAATCACAGTAGATCGTAAATTTCTGTTCTTATTTGCTCTATTAGCTGGAAGTCATCTCTTATCTGCTATTTTCAATCGCTCCGGACATTTGATTGGAAATGTGATCGAGATCCTCTTTATGGTAACCTATATTTTATTATTTACCATGTTAGAATCAGGTAAATTAAAGAAATTATTTGATTGGATTTCTTACACTATTCAAATTATTTCTTTTTCTTCTGCTATTTTTGCATTTACATTATTAGTAAGTAAGGTACTTATCCTATTTAAAATTGGACAGCAATCTTATTACTATGGTGTTATGAATGGACGTCTGTGGGGGATTGTTAATCCAAATGCTAGTGCGATATTTTCATACATTAGCATTGTTTTGGCTATGTATTTGATTCATAAAGGAAGTAAATTTTCTGTCTATCTTAAACTGAATAATGTGATTCAATTAGTTTATTTTGCAACCATGCAAAGTAGAGGAGCTTTATTATCTTTAGTGTTAATGCTTGGGTTTTATAGTTTCTTTATTAACAGGGGTAAGTTAGCTAAGCGATTTCTTATCTTTATAGTTTCTGCTTTACTTGTTTCTGCTGCTAACATCGGATTGAGTTATGTAACTTCTATTTACATATCCTCGGGGAAAGCGACTGTATTAGACTTAAATAAAGGACAATCTTATGCAGAAACGGATTCTTCAGTTATAAAAAAAACAGGAGAACTTCATCTAATAGAAACAACACCTAGTGGTAGAACTTATATTTGGAAAAATGCTATAAAAATGGGAAGTGAGAAACCAATTTTTGGTTACGGTGTACGAAATGTTCCAGATTATTACACAAAATATTTCAGTAAATTTGAGATTCAAAATTCTCTTATTGGTGGAAATTTCCATAACATTTTGGTAACGATATTTGTTAGTTCTGGAATTTTAGGTTTAGTATCCTTTCTACTTCTACTAGGATATATATTTAAGCGCTTTTTGACTTATTTGATTGTTTCTAAAAAGAACTCTGAAAAGTTGATTATGATTCTTTTCTTTGGCATCTTGTTCGGTCAATTATTTGAAAGTCAGATTATGTACTCAACTAACTTTATTAATATTATCTTTTGGTTGATTATTGGTTATGGATTAGTTGTTTGCAAACGTGATGAAGGTATTCGTTATCAGGAAGTAACTGATATTATAGAGATTCAACAGATGGAACTAGGAATCATGGAATACATTCATGAAACTTGTCAGAAAATTGGTGTCAAATATTTCCTAGCTTATGGCAGTCTTATCGGTGCGGTTCGTCATAAAGGTTTTATTCCTTGGGATGATGACATGGATATCTGTATGTTACGAGAAGATTATGAAAAGTTGCAAGACTACCTTATCTCTAACCCTGACGAACGTTACGAAGTGATGTCTTATAAAAATAATCTCAACTATGTCTATCCCTTCATGAAAGTGCAGGATAATCAAACTTATTTGTTAGAAGAAGATGTTCGCATTGATTCAAATATGGGGATTTATGTAGATATTTTCCCTGTAGATGGTTATGAGGATGATTCTGTTTTTAAAGATAAAATGACGAGACTTATAAAAAAACGTCAATTAAGCTGTTATACATTTAAAGGTATTACCAATACTAAAAGTCTACTAAATTCTTTAATTCGCTATATATCAGTTATTGTCTTCTATTTCACAAATACGAATAAGTATATTAGAGGCATTGATGAACTTGCTAAATCACGTAAAGTGTCGGATTATGAGGAAGTGGATTATCTTATCTACAAGGATATGAACAAACCAGTGTGGAGACGCGAATGGCTAGAACAAGTTACTACTGGAACATTCGAAGGTAAGGAATTTATGATTCCAAAAAATTATCATGAAATTCTGACCTCGGACTACGGAGACTACATGCAATTACCACCAGTTGAGCTAAGGTTCTCTCATCATGATTTTCAATTGTGGAAAATTATTAAGGTATCTCAGTGATGTTATTGAAATGAAGAAACCATTGACTCAATGTAAAAAGATTAGGAGTGAATAATAGATGTCAGAGAAAATTTTGACTCTTGAAGAAATTAAACAAATTGAATTAGATATTTTAAACTATTTGCATGAATTGTGTGAGGAACATGAAATCAAATATTTTATTGATTTTGGAACCTTACTAGGAGCTGTACGCCATAAAGGTTTTATTCCTTGGGATGATGATACAGATATTTCCTTAGCGCGTGATGAATTTGAAAAACTGTATAAGGTTTTAAAAAATGAAAATCATCCCTACTACAAATTAATTTCATTCAGAGAAACAAAGGGGTATCCTTACAGTTATATGCGAGTCTATGATGTGAGGACACGTCGAGATGCTAATCTTTTAGATAAGTCAGTTATTCTAGGTACTTGTGTTGACATTTTTCCATACGATGGAGTTGTTACAGATGAACATGATAGAAAACAGATGAGACTTTATAAACAATTTATTAGACTTTCGTCTCTGAATTTTAAAGGAGTCAAAATAGATAATGGAGGTGTCAAGAATTTACCACGTTATGTTGCATCTGCAATTTTCAGACTGACTTCTCCACAGAAATGGAATGAAAAATTGGAGAAGTTAGCTTTGCAATATGATGTTGAGCAGGCTACAGATCTTGCATGTACTACTTATGACTCTTACTATCCCAGTGGAATTAAGAAAGAGTGGTTATATGATACAATTGAAATGCCATATGAGAATATTCTTGTGAAGGTTCCTAGAAAATTCCATGAGATTCTGGTTTACGAATTTGGTGAAGACTATATGACTCCTCCGCCTATTGAAAATCAACATCCAGGAACTGATAAAAATTACTGGATTGATTAATTTATGAGTAAATTGCTTTGATTTAATAATTCGATAAAATAAATAGCCTACCTATCTACTGGAATATTCCTTGTTTTTGATAGGTAGGTTATTTTTTAATTTCTTTTAATCTTAGCAAGTGCAAGATTGAGTGCATAGTGGAGTGTTTTATCTTTTGTAAGAAATAGCGTCAAGAGATAATAGATACCGCAAGTCGCAACAGTCGAGAGAACCATGAGTATCATATTGAAGTTGACTGTATAAGAGTTGATTTGGAAAAGGAATTTAAACGCAAAATAGATCGGAATGAATCCGAGCGATACAATAGTATAGCGTGTTAAAGTAGTAAAGATTTCTTTTAAGTCAAGTAGATGATGTTTCTTGATAAAGTAAATTTCCAGTAGAACAACTACAGTTTCTGCGATGATAGTAGTAGCAATGTAGTACTCTGGTGCAAAAATATTATGGAAATACAAGAGACTGTTGAGTAGGATATTAGCACCACCACCAATAAAGTAAAAGGCTGTTAAACGATTTTCGTGGTCGTTGATGAAGATAATTTGTTTACCAAGGATTAACTCAATGGCCCAGATGATGGTACGAAAGGCGAAGACACTAGTCACAATACCTGCTTCGAGGTATTTTTCAGAAGAGTAGATGACTGCTGCGTAGTTCCCTAATACCATAATCCCAATACTGGTTGGAATGATAAGGAAATAAAAGAGGGCGGCTCCTTGGTTCAGAAGATTTTTATAAGATTCGTAGTCTTTCTTACCGAGATAGTAGCCGAGACGTGGAATACTGACGTTGATAGCTCCACTCAGGACACTGGCAATCAACATAACGATGCTGAAAGCAATGGTATAATAAGAAATATAGTTTTCATCAGGCCCTTTGGTGATAAACATTCTATCAAGTAAGGTGTAGAGCATATTGGCATTAGCTAGAAGCAACATGGTCAAGAGTGGCTTAGATGCTTTGATTAATTCGACAAGACCAATCTTAACAAAGGAAACTTCTCGCTTAATCCAGAGAAAACTGAGTAGATAGTTGAGAATTGTCGTTGCACTCATGATGATTGCATAAGGTACGATATCATTTGGAGTTTTTACAAAGGTGAAGATAGCGACCAACATGGCAATACGAATAACCAATGTTTTGTATAAGATGAATGCATAATTTTCATAAGCTTCATTCATCCACTCGATATAAAGGAATTGGAAGAGAGCCTGGACACCAAGTATATAGTATAGTTCTTTCAAATTTTCAATACTATTATCCAGATAAATAAATAGGAAATAGATACTTGTTGTTAGAACAGATGTAATAATGGAGATATAGAATAACTTGGAGAAAACATAGTTGATTTTATTTTTATCATCCTTGACCTTACTGATAGCTCGAATTCCGTAGTTGTAGATTCCGAAGGCGGCTAAAGGAATGACAAAGCTAGCCCAGGTATTGGCGGTATTGAAATAACCGTAGTTGGATTTGCTGAGAATCCTTGTCAGATAGGGATTGGTTATCAGCGGAAAAACGATATTGAGAACATTGACTAGTAAGCTAGCCAGTGCATTAACTTTTATATTTTTCATTGTACTTTCTTTCTTGTATTGTAAAATGGTCTCTAGTATTATATCACATTCTCGCTTCATTCTTTTGATAAAATCGTAAAAATCTAGTATAATAGATAGAACTGAAAGTATGAGGTTACTAGCAATGAAAATGAAACAAATTAGTGATACAACTTTGAAAATCACGATGTCTTTAGAGGATTTGATGGATCGAGGAATGGAGATTGCTGACTTTCTCGTCCCTCAAGAAAAAACAGAAGAGTTCTTTTATGCTATCTTGGATGAGTTAGAGATGCCTGATAGCTTTCTAGATACAGGTATGTTGAGCTTCCGTGTGACTCCAAAACCTGATAAGGTAGATGTCTTTGTAACAAAATCAAAGATTGACCAAAATCTAGATTTTGAAGACTTATCGGATTTACCAGATATGGAAGAATTGGCTCAAATGTCGCCAGATGAATTTATCAAAACCTTAGAAAAAAGCATCGCAGAAAAGACTAAAGATGATATTGAAGCGATTCAATCTTTAGAGCAAGTTGAAGCCAAGGAAGAAGAGCAGGAGCAAGCTGAACAAGAAGTTGAGAACAAGAAAGAGCCCTACATCTATTACATCCTTTCTTTTTCTAAGTTAGCTGATTTGGTGGCTTTTTCAAAGACAGTGACTTTTGAGATGGAAACTTCTGAACTCTACAAGATGAATGAGCGCTATTATTTGACCATTTTAGTGGATATTGAAAATCATCCAAGTCCATATCCAGCTTGGCTCTTGGCTCGTATGCGCGAGTTTGCGGACGATAGTGAAATCAGTCGCTCAGTCTTGCAAGAGTATGGCCAAGTCTTGATGAATCACGATGCAGTGCTTAATCTGCAAAAGATTGGATAACCATTTCTGGAAAATTATTTCTAGATTTTAGGAAGAGCGAATCGTTTGATTCGTTTTTTTCTTTTCTAGACTGAAATAGTGATTTACTATAATAGGAATTTTCACAAAATTCTGTTATAATGGCTATATTAGAAAATTTCGAGGAGATAAACATGACAGTTAAAATTGCTTTACTAGGATTTGGTACCGTTGCAAGTGGTGTGCCTTTCCTCCTAAAGGAAAATGGAGAAAAAATCAATCAATCAGCACATTCAGAGATTGAAGTTGCTAAGGTATTGGTCAAGGATGAAGATGAAAAGAATCGCTTGCTTGCAGCAGGGAATGACTTTAATTTTGTAACCAACGTGGATGATATTTTGTCAGATCAAGACATTACCATCGTAGTGGAATTGATGGGGCGTATCGAACCTGCTAAGACCTTTATCACTCGTGCCTTGGAAGCTGGGAAACACGTTGTTACTGCTAACAAGGACCTTTTGGCTGTCCATGGCGCAGAATTGCTAGAAATCGCTAAAGCCAACAAGGTAGCACTTTACTACGAAGCAGCAGTAGCTGGTGGGATTCCAATTCTTCGCACTCTAGCAAATTCCTTGGCTTCTGATAAAATCACGCGTGTACTTGGTGTGGTTAACGGAACTTCCAACTTCATGATGACCAAGATGGTGGAAGAAGGATGGTCTTACGATGATGCTCTTGCGGAAGCGCAACGTCTAGGATTTGCAGAAAGCGACCCGACAAACGACGTGGATGGGATTGATGCAGCCTACAAGATGGTTATTTTGAGCCAATTTGCTTTTGGCATGAAGGTTGCCTTTGATGATGTAGCCCACAAGGGAATCCGCAATATCACACCAGAAGACGTAGCTGTAGCTCAAGAACTTGGCTATGTAGTGAAATTGGTTGGTTCTATTGAGGAAACTTCTTCAGGTATTGCTGTAGAAGTGACTCCAACCTTCCTTCCTAAAGCGCATCCACTTGCTAGTGTGAATGGGGTAATGAACGCTGTCTTTGTAGAATCTATCGGTATTGGTGAGTCTATGTACTACGGACCAGGTGCTGGTCAAAAACCAACTGCAACAAGTGTTGTAGCAGATATTGTCCGTATCGTTCGTCGCCTGAATGATGGTACCATTGGCAAAGACTTCAACGAATATAGCCGTGACTTGGTCTTGGCAAATCCAGAGGATGTCAAAGCAAATTACTACTTCTCAATCTTGGCACCAGACTCAAAAGGTCAGGTCTTGAAGTTGGCTGAAATCTTTAATGCCCAAGATATTTCCTTCAAGCAAATCCTCCAAGATGGCAAAGAAGGTGATAAGGCGCGTGTTGTCATCATTACACATAAGATCAATAAAGCCCAGCTTGAAAATGTCTCAGCTGAATTGAAGAAGGTTTCAGAATTCGACCTCTTGAATACCTTCAAGGTGCTAGGAGAATAAGATGAAGATTATTGTACCTGCAACCAGTGCCAATATCGGGCCAGGTTTTGACTCGGTCGGTGTAGCTGTAACCAAGTATCTTCAAATTGAGGTCTGTGAAGAACGGGATGAGTGGCTGATTGAACACCAGATTGGCAAATGGATACCACATGACGAGCGCAATCTCTTGCTCAAAATCGCTTTGCAAATTGTACCAGACTTGCAGCCAAGACGTTTGAAAATGACCAGTGATGTTCCCTTGGCGCGTGGTTTGGGTTCTTCTAGCTCGGTTATCGTTGCTGGGATTGAACTAGCCAACCAACTGGGGAATCTCAACTTATCTGACCATGAAAAGTTGCAGTTAGCAACCAAGATTGAAGGACATCCTGACAATGTGGCTCCAGCCATTTATGGTAATCTCGTTGTTGCGAGCTCTGTTGAAGGGCAAGTTTCAGCTATCGTAGCAGATTTCCCAGAATGTGATTTCCTAGCCTACATTCCAAACTATGAATTGCGCACTCGAGACAGCCGTGGTGTCTTGCCTAAGAAATTGTCCTATAAGGAAGCTGTTGCTGCTAGTTCTATCGCCAATGTGGCGGTTGCGGCCTTGTTGGCAGGAGACATGGTGACAGCTGGGCAAGCAATCGAGGGAGACCTCTTCCACGAGCGCTATCGTCAGGACTTGGTGAGAGAATTTGCGATGATTAAGCAAGTAGCCAAAGAGAATGGTGCCTATGCGACCTATCTCTCTGGTGCAGGACCAACAGTGATGGTCTTGGCTTCTCATGACAAGATGCCAACGATTAAGGCAGAATTGGAAAAGCAACCTTTCAAAGGAAAACTTCATGACTTGAAGGTTGATACCCAAGGTGTCCGTGTAGAAGCAAAATAAAGAATAGAAGATAGGATGGGGAAACTCTCGACCAGAGGGCTTCCTATCCTTTTTTTGAAAAGAATTCGAGTTAAAAACTTGATAAAGGAGAAATAAAGATGGCAGAAATTTATCTAGCAGGTGGTTGTTTTTGGGGCCTAGAGGAGTATTTTTCACGCATTTCTGGTGTATTAGTAACCAGTGTTGGCTACGCTAATGGACAAGTTGAAACGACCAATTACCAGTTGCTCAAGGAAACAGACCATGCAGAAACGGTTCAAGTGATTTACGATGAGAAGGCAGTTTCACTCAGAGAGATTTTACTTTATTATTTCCGTGTTATTGATCCATTATCAGTCAATCAACAAGGGAATGACCGTGGTCGCCAGTATCGGACCGGTATATATTACCAGGATGAAGCAGACTTACCAGCTATCTACACAGTGGTGCAGGAGCAGGAGCGCATGCTTGGTCGAAAGATTGCAGTGGAAGTGGAGAAACTACGTCATTACATTCTGGCTGAAGATTACCACCAAGACTATCTTAAGAAGAATCCTTCAGGTTACTGTCATATCGATGTGACTGATGCTGAGAAGCCATTGATTGATGCAGCAAACTATGAAAAGCCTAGCCAAGAAGTGTTAAAGGAAAGCTTATCAGAAGAGGCTTATCGTGTTACCCAAGAAGCTGCTACAGAGGCTCCATTTACCAATGCCTATGACCAAACCTTTGAAGAGGGAATTTATGTAGACATCACGACAGGTGAGCCACTCTTTTTTGCCAAGGATAAGTTTGCCTCAGGTTGTGGTTGGCCAAGTTTTAGCCGTCCGATTTCCAAGGAATTGATTCATTATTACAAGGATCTCAGCCATGGAATGGAGCGAATTGAGGTTCGTTCTCGGTCGGGCAATGCTCACTTGGGTCATGTTTTCACAGATGGCCCAAGTGAGTTAGGTGGCCTTCGTTACTGTATCAATTCTGCTTCCTTGCGCTTTGTGGCCAAGGATGAGATGGAAGAAGCAGGATATAGCTATCTACTACCTTACTTAAACAAATAAATCAGAGATGGTGGGCGCTTCCCACTTTCTTCATTTCTAGAAAACGAATAGAAGGGATTTATGAAACACCTATTATCTTACTTCAAACCCTACATCAAGGAATCGATTTTAGCACCCTTGTTCAAGCTTTTAGAAGCTGTGTTTGAGCTCTTGGTTCCTATGGTGATTGCTGGGATTGTTGACCAATCTTTACCTCAGGGAGATCAAGGACATCTCTGGATGCAGATTGGTCTGCTCCTTATCTTTGCAGTAATTGGTGTTGTAGTGGCCTTAATAGCCCAGTTCTACTCAGCTAAGGCTGCAGTTGGATTTTCCAAAGGACTGACAGACGACCTTTATCGTCATATTCTTTCCTTACCCAAGGACAGCAGAGACCGTCTGACAACTTCTAGCTTGGTCACTCGCTTGACTTCGGACACTTACCAGATTCAGACTGGGATCAATCAATTCCTGCGTCTCTTTTTGCGAGCGCCTATTATCGTTTTTGGTGCCATTTTTATGGCTTATCGCATCTCAGCTGGGCTGACTTTCTGGTTCTTGGTCATGGTTGTCATTTTGACCATTGTTATTGTAGGGCTCTCTAGACTGGTTAATCCTCTCTACAGCAGTCTTAGAAAGAAAACGGACCAACTAGTTCAGGAAACGCGCCAGCAATTACAAGGTATGCGAGTTATTCGTGCTTTTGGACAAGAAAAACGAGAGTTACAGATTTTTCAAACTCTTAACCAAGTCTATGCTAGATTGCAAGAAAAAACTGGCTTCTTGTCTAGTTTATTAACACCTTTGACCTATCTGATTGTTAATGGAACTCTCCTTGTTATCATCTGGCAGGGCTATCTTTCAATTCAAGGAGGTTTGCTAAGTCAAGGTGCTCTCATTGCCCTTATCAACTATCTCTTACAGATTTTGGTGGAATTGGTCAAGCTAGCTATGCTGATCAATTCTCTAAACCAGTCCTATATCTCAGCCAAGCGAATCGAGGAAGTCTTTGCTGAGGCTCCAGAAAATATCCATTCAGAGTTGGAACCAAAGCAAGCTACTAGTAATCAGGTTTTACAAGTTCAAGAACTGACCTTTACCTATCCTGATGCAGCCCAGCCTTCTCTGAGAGACATTTCATTTGATATGAAGCAAGGACAAATCCTTGGTATCATTGGAGGAACAGGTTCTGGTAAGTCAAGCTTGGTGCAAGTCTTACTTGGACTTTATCCAGCAGATAAGGGAAGCATTTCCCTTTATCGAAATGGACGTAGTCCTCTTAATTTGGAGCAGTGGCGGTCTTGGATTGCCTATGTGCCTCAAAAGGTCGAACTCTTTAAGGGAAGTATTCGTTCCAACCTGACTCTAGGTTTACATCAAGAAGTAACTGACCAAGAAATTTGGCAGGCCTTGGAGATTGCGCAAGCAAAGGACTTTGTAAGTGAAAAGGAAGGACTCTTGGATGCCCTAGTTGAGGCAGGAGGACGAAATTTCTCAGGCGGACAAAAACAAAGGCTGTCGGTCGCTCGAGCAGTATTGCGCCAAGCTCCGTTTCTCATCCTAGATGATGCGACTTCGGCCCTCGACACCATTACCGAGTCTAGGCTCTTGAAAGCTATTCGAGAAAATCTGCCAAATACGAGCTTAATCTTGATTTCTCAGAGAACATCGACTTTACAGATGGCTGACCAGATTCTCCTCTTGGAAAAAGGGGAGCTTCTAGCTATCGGCAAGCACGAGGACTTGATGAAATCTAGTCAAGTTTATCGCGAAATCAATGCATCTCAACATGGAAAGGAGGATTAGCATGAGACGACAAACTGCAAATCAAACACTCACACGTTTGGCCAAAGACTTTGCAAGTCACCCTTTCCTTATTTTCCTAGCCTTTCTAGGAACCATTGCCCAAGTTGCCTTATCAATTTATCTTCCTATCTTGATTGGACAGGTCATTGACCAAGTTCTGGTGGCTGGTTCTTCACCAGTTTTTTGGCAGATTTTTCTCCAGATGCTCTTGGTGGTCATAGGAAATACTCTGGTACAATGGGCCAATCCTCTCCTCTATAATCGCCTAATCTTTTCTTATACCAAAGACTTGCGAGAGCGAATCATCCATAAACTCCATCGTTTACCGATTGCCTTTGTGGATCGGCAAGGTAGTGGGGAGATGGTTAGTCGTGTAACCACAGACATCGAACAATTGGCAGCTGGCTTGACCATGATTTTTAACCAATTCTTCATTGGTGTCTTGATGATTTTGGTTAGTATTCTTGTCATGCTCCAAATTCATCTCCTCATGACCCTCTTAGTCTTGCTGTTGACGCCACTGTCTATGGTGATTTCACGCTTCATTGCCAAACGCTCCTATCATCTCTTCCAGAAGCAAACAGAGACTAGGGGAATTCAGACACAGTTGATTGAAGAATCTCTTAGCCAGCAGACCATTATCCAGTCCTTTAATGCTCAGGCAGAATTTATCCAAAGGCTGCGTGAGGCTAATGACAACTATGCAGGTTATTCGCAGTCAGCTATCTTTTATTCATCAACGGTTAATCCTTCGACGCGCTTTGTCAATGCGCTTATTTATGCCCTTCTAGCTGGAGTGGGAGCTTATCGTATCATGATGGGTTCCACCTTGACTATCGGGCGTTTAGTGACTTTTTTGAATTATGTCCAACAGTACACTAAGCCCTTTAATGATATTTCTTCAGTGCTAGCAGAGTTGCAAAGCGCACTCGCTTGTGCAGGGCGTGTCTATGGAGTCTTAGATAGCCCTGAAGTGGCTGAAACAGGCAAGGGAGTCTTGATCAGTGACCAAGTTAAGGGAGCTATTTCCTTTAAACAGGTCTCTTTTGGCTACCATCCTGAAAAGATTTTGATTAAGGATTTATCTATTGATATTCCAGCTGGTAGCAAGGTGGCCATCGTTGGTCCGACAGGTGCTGGAAAATCAACCCTTATCAATCTCCTCATGCGGTTTTATCCCATTAACTCAGGAGATATCTTGTTAGATGGTCGTTCCATTTACGACTATACCCAAGCGTCATTGAGACAGCAGTTTGGCATGGTGCTCCAAGAAACCTGGCTCAAGCAAGGGACCATTCATGACAATATTGCCTTTGGAAATTCTGATGCCAGTCGGGAGAAGGTAATTGCTGCTGCCAAAGCAGCCAATGCAGACTTTTTCATCCAACAGTTACCTCAAGGCTATGATACCAAGTTGGAAAATGCAGGAGAATCTCTCTCTGTTGGGCAAGCCCAGCTCTTGACCATCGCCCGAGTCTTTCTGGCTATTCCAAAGATTCTTATCTTAGACGAGGCAACCTCTTCCATCGATACTCGGACAGAAGTGTTGGTACAGGATGCCTTTGCCAAACTCATGAAGGGGCGTACTAGCTTTATCATCGCCCACCGCTTGTCTACCATTCAGGATGCGGATCTGATTCTTGTCTTGGTGGATGGCGGCATTGTTGAGTATGGTAACCATCAAAATCTTATGGTTCGAAAGGGCAAGTATTACCAAATGCAGCAAGCTGCAGCTTTTAGCTCTGAATAATCCTTTCTACTTTGAAATCTTATAGACAAAAGAAGTTGCCTTAGGGTGACTTTTTTGTTACAATAGCTAGAAAAATTATTCACTGTAATACTCAATTAAAATGAAAGAGCAAACTAGGAAGCTAGCCGTAGGTTGCTCAAAACACCGTTTTGAGGTTGTAGATAAGACTGACGAAGTCAATAACCATATACCTACGGCAAGGTGAATCTGACGTGGTTTGAAGAGATTTTTGAAGAGTATAATTAGAAAAGGAGTCTATAATGAAAGTCTATCAGCATGTAAATATCGTGACTTGTGACCAAGAGTTCCATGTCTATCTAGATGGAATCTTAGCCGTTAAGGATTCTCAAATCGTCTATGTCGGTCAAGAGAAGTCAGAGATTTTAGAGCAAGCTGAGCAAATTATAGACTATTAGGGAGCTTGGATCATGCCTGGTTTGGTCAATTGTCACACCCATTCTGCAATGACAGGTCTGAGAGGGATCCGAGATGACAGCAATCTCCATGAATAGCTCAATGATTATATCTGGCCTGCAGAAGCAGGATTTACTCCCGACATGACTACAAGAGCGGTTAAAGAAGCTATGATAGAGATGCTCCAGTCGGGAACAACAACCTTCAACGATATGTATAATCCCAATGGAGTGGAGATTGAGCAGATTTATCAGGCAGTCAAGGCTTCCAAGATGCGTTGTTATTTCTCACCGACCCTTTTTTCTTCAGAGACAGAAACAACTGATGAGACCATAAGCAGAACACGAGCTATCATTGAGGAAATTTTAGGATATAAAAATCCAAATTTCAAGGTTATGGTAGCCCCACATTCTCCCTACAGCTGTAGTAAAGATTTGCTGGAAGAGAGTTTGGAAATGGCAAAAGAGCTGGACATTCACATCCATATCCATGTAGCGGAGACCAAGGAGGAGTCAGGCATTATCCTGAAACGCTACGGCAAACGACCCCTCACCTTTCTAGAAGAACTGGGTTACTTAGATCATCCGTCTGTCTTTGCTCATGGGGTCGAATTAAACGAGCGAGAAATTGAACGCTTGGCAACCTCTCAAGTAGCTATTGCTCACAATCCTATTAGTAACCTCAAATTGGCCTCAGGGATTGCTCCAATCATCCAACTCCAAAAAGCAGGAGTGGCAGTAGGAATTGCGACAGATTCAGTTGCTTCCAATAACAATCTTGATATGTTTGAGGAAGGACGGACAGCCGCTCTCCTACAGAAAATGAAGAGTGGGGATGCCATCCAATTTCCGATTGAAACAGCCCTCAAGGCACTCACAATCGAAGGGGCTAAGATCTTAGGGATGGAAAATCAGATAGGAAGTTTGGAAGTCGGCAAGCAGGCAGATTTTCTCGTTATTCAACCCCAAGAAAATATGCTCTCTCACCTGGTTTATGCTGTTAAATCCAGTGATGTAGATGATATCTATATTATTGCCGGAGAACAGGTTGTTAAGCAAGGTCAAGTTCTGACAGTAGAACTTTAGAAGAAAAATCACGAAAAATGTTAAAAAAGTTTGCAAAAATCTTGCATTCTTTTTTTTACTATGCTATACTTATATACGGTTTGAAAAAACTGCCTAAGACAGTAGGGGAGTTCGACTCATAAATATCCTACCGAGGACAAAACGTATCATGTAAAAAGAAGCGTATTGTACTTTCGTGTCTAGGTTTGGGCGCGTTTTTCTTTTGGAAAAATTCCCCAAGCAAAATAATTACGGAGGTGAACACACTAATGAGTGAAGCAATTATTGCTAAAAAAGCGGAACTAGTTGACGTAGTAGCTGAGAAAATGAAAGCTGCTGCATCTATCGTCGTTGTAGACGCTCGTGGTTTGACAGTTGAGCAAGATACAGTTCTTCGTCGTGAGCTTCGTGGAAGCGCAGTTGAGTATAAAGTTATTAAAAACTCAATCTTGCGTCGTGCAGCTGAAAAAGCTGGTCTTGAAGAACTTGCATCAGTATTTGTTGGACCATCTGCAGTAGCATTTTCTAATGAAGATGTTATCGCACCAGCGAAAATCTTGAACGATTTTGCTAAAGACGCTGAAGCACTTGAAATCAAAGGTGGTGCAATCGAAGGCGCTGTCGCATCTAAAGAAGAGATTCTTGCACTTGCAACTCTTCCAAACCGCGAAGGACTTCTTTCTATGCTCCTTTCTGTACTTCAAGCGCCAGTGCGCAACGTTGCTCTTGCAGTCAAAGCGGTTGCAGACAACAAAGAAGACGCAGCTTAATCTTAAGCTATGCAGCGTAGCCTAGCTACGAAAAAACTATTATAAATTTAAAAACATATTTGGAGGAAATAACAATGGCATTGAACATTGAAAACATTATTGCTGAAATTAAAGAAGCTTCAATCCTTGAATTGAACGACCTTGTAAAAGCTATCGAAGAAGAATTTGGTGTAACTGCAGCTGCTCCTGTAGCTGTTGCTGCAGCTGGTGCTGCTGACGCTGGTGCTGCTAAAGATTCATTCGACGTTGAATTGACAGCTGCAGGCGACAAAAAAGTCGGCGTTATCAAAGTTGTACGTGAAATCACAGGTCTTGGTCTTAAAGAAGCTAAAGAACTTGTTGATGGTGCACCAGGTGTCATCAAAGAAGGTGTTGCAGCTGCAGAAGCTGAAGAAATCAAAGCTAAATTGGAAGAAGCTGGAGCTTCAGTTACTCTTAAATAATAGAGTAACTACATTAGTAGCTTAAAAATATGATTAAACCGCTATTCTTAGGATTAGCGGTTTTTCTTTTTGTTCTAAAAGGGGCAAAAAAGGCGGCGAGTAAGTAATTTTCCAACTGTTTAACTCAACTTAAAAATCCCCAATCATAGCGATTGAGGATTAAGCAAATGAGTCTTAAACAATACCTTGTGCGATCATAGCGTTTGCTACATTTTCAAAGGCAGCAATGTTAGCTCCTGCAAGGTAGTCTTTATCAAGACCGTATGTTTCAGCAGTTGTTTTAGCTGTATTGAAGATGTTTGTCATGATGTCTTTGAGACGTCCATCAACTTCTTCACGAGTCCATGAGAGGCGAAGGCTATTTTGGCTCATTTCAAGAGCTGAAACGGCTACACCACCAGCGTTGGCAGCTTTGGCAGGTCCGTAGAAGATACCATTTTCTTTGTAGACTTTGATGGCATCAAGGTCGCTTGGCATGTTGGCACCTTCAGATACACAGATCACGCCTTGAGCAACCAAACGTTTAGCTGCTTCACCGTTGATTTCGTTTTGAGTCGCACATGGAAGAGCGATGTCATAGTTTCCAGTGTAAGTCCATACAGAACCTTCATGATAAGTAGCAGTTGCTTTCTCAGCTGCATACTCAGTCAAACGAGCGCGACGTTTTTCTTTAACGTCAATCAAAAGATCGAAGTCGATACCATTTTCATCGATGACATAACCATTTGAATCAGATACAGAGATAACAGTTGCACCAAGTTCAGTCGCTTTTTGAAGAGCGTATTGAGCAACGTTACCAGAACCTGAAATAACCACTTTCTTACCAGCAAAGCTGTTACCGTTAGCTTTAAGCATTTCTTCAGTGTAGTAAACCAAACCGTAACCAGTTGCTTCTGGACGAATCAAGCTACCACCAAAACCAAGAGGTTTACCAGTCAAGACACCAGCATCAAATTGGTTAAGACGTTTGTATTGACCGTAAAGGTAACCAATTTCGCGTCCACCTACACCGATATCACCAGCAGGTACGTCAAGTGATGGTCCGATGTGTTTTTGCAATTCAGTCATGAAGCTTTGGCAGAAGCGCATTACTTCAGCATCTGTTTTACCTTTAGGATCGAAGTCTGATCCACCTTTACCTCCACCGATAGGAAGTCCAGTCAAGACATTTTTGAAGATTTGTTCGAATCCGAGGAATTTCAAGATCCCTTGGTTTACAGTTGGGTGGAAACGAAGTCCGCCTTTATATGGCCCAACAGCTGAGTTGAATTGAACACGGTAACCACGGTTTACTTGAATGTTTCCATCACGGTCAACCCAAGGAACACGGAAAGAAATCACGCGTTCTGGCTCAGTGATACGTGCCAAGATATTTTCTTCAATGTACTCAGGGTGTTTTTCAAATACAGGTTCCAAAGTGTTGAAAAATTCTTCAACAGCTTGGAGGAATTCAGCCTCGTGCCCGTTACGAGCTTTTACAGTTTCAAACACGCTTTGGATATATTCTTTAGCAGATGTCATATCGTTCTCCTTTTGTTGTCATATTTTATTACATGAGTCATTATAGCAGAAATTTTTTTAACTGTAAAGAGAAAAACAAAAATTTTCTAAAAATTCTATCAATTCAGTTCCAGATTTCTCTTTAATTTATAAAATACGAACCTTTTTCTTGTAAATATCTTTCTCAAAAAGAAATTGTGAAAATATGGTATAATATTAGCAATAAAAGGAATCTGGAGGATCAGAATCATGGTATCAACGAAAACACAAATTGCTGGTTTTGAGTTTGACAATTGTTTGATGAATGCAGCAGGTGTGGCTTGTATGACGATAGAGGAGTTAGAAGGGGTTAAAAACTCAGCGGCAGGAACTTTTGTGACCAAGACAGCGACCTTGGACTTTCGTCAGGGAAATCCTGAGCCACGCTATCAAGATGTTCCCCTTGGTTCTATCAACTCTATGGGCTTGCCAAATAAGGGCTTAGACTATTATTTGGACTATCTTTTGGACTTGCAGGAAAAAGAGCCAAACCGAACTTTCTTCCTATCTCTAGTTGGAATGTCTCCAGAGGAAACCCATACTATCTTGAAAAAAGTCCAAGAGAGTGATTTTTGTGGTCTGACTGAGCTAAACCTATCCTGTCCAAATGTTCCAGGTAAACCTCAGATTGCCTATGATTTTGAGACAACAGACCGGATTTTGGCAGAGGTATTTGCCTACTTCACCAAACCTCTTGGAATTAAATTGCCACCATATTTTGACATTGTTCACTTTGACCAAGCGGCAGCTATTTTCAACAAGTACCCACTCAAGTTTGTCAACTGTGTTAATTCTATCGGAAACGGCCTTTATATAGAAGACGAGTCGGTCGTAATTCGTCCTAAAAATGGTTTTGGGGGCATTGGTGGGGAGTATATCAAACCGACTGCTTTAGCTAATGTTCATGCCTTCTACCAACGTCTCAATCCTCAAATCCAAATCATCGGAACAGGTGGCGTTCTGACTGGTCGAGATGCCTTTGAACACATCCTCTGTGGAGCAAGTATGGTGCAGGTGGGAACCACCCTTCACAAAGAAGGAGTTGGTGCTTTTGAACGCATTACCAATGAACTGAAAGCAATCATGGCGGAAAAAGGGTACGAGAGTCTAGAAGATTTCCGTGGGAAATTGCGCTATATTGATTAAATTCATTAAAAAATCAGAAGAAAGGAGAGAAGATGCTAGCCATTGAAGAAAGCCAGAAGTTGACTTTATCAAATTTACCGAGTCTGAGCCTTTTTACAGGGACAGACCAGGGCCAGTTTGAAGTGATGAAGGGTCAAGTGTTGAAACAAATTGGTTATGATTCTGCTGACCTCAACTTTGCCTACTTTGATATGAAAGAAGTAGTTTACAAGGATGTGGAACTGGAGTTAGTCAGCCTTCCTTTCTTTGCGGATGAGAAAATCGTGATCTTAGATCATTTTATGGATATCACGACTGCTAAAAAGCGCTTTTTGACAGATGATGAGCTCAAGTCATTTGAGGCATACCTTGATAACCCTTCGCCAACAACCAAGTTGTTGATCTTTGCGGAAGGAAAACTGGACAGCAAGAGACGGTTGGTTAAATTACTGAAGCGGGATGCCAAGATCTTTGATGCAGTAGAAGCCAAAGAACAAGAACTGCGCCAGTATTTTCAAAAGTGGAGTCAGAAACAAGGTCTGCAGTTTACCAATAATTCTTTTGAAAATCTTCTTATCAAATCTGGTTTTCAATTTAGTGAAATCCAGAAAAATCTCCTCTTTTTACAGTCCTATAAGGAAGACTCTGTTATCGAGGAAGAGGATATTGTTAACGCAATTCCCAAGACCTTACAGGACAATATTTTTGATTTAACTCAGTTTATTCTGACTAAAAAGATGGACCAGGCGCGCGACTTGGTTAGAGACTTGACCTTGCAAGGTGAAGATGAAATCAAGTTGATTGCAGTTATGTTAGGACAATTTCGGACTTTTACTCAGGTGAAAATTTTGTCGGAGTCTGGGCAAACAGAATCGCAGATTGCAAGTAGTCTAGGAAATTTTCTCGGACGCAATCCTAATCCCTATCAAATCAAGTTTGCGCTGAGGGATTCACGAGGACTTTCCTTGAGCTTTTTGAAGCAAGCTATTTCTTATTTGATTGAGACAGACTATCAGATTAAGACAGGTCTTTATGAAAAAGGTTTCCTTTTTGAAAAGGCACTCTTACAGATTGCTAGTCAGATAAATTGACATTTTTTTGAAACTACAACCCGTGTCAGGATTATCTTGTCGTGGGTTTCTTAGTGATTTGCTTATTTTATACTCAATGAAAATCAAAGAGCAAACTAGGAAACTAGCCGCAGGTTGCTCAAAGCACTGCTTTGAGGTTGTAGATAAGACTGACGAAGTCAGCTCAAAACA
>NZ_CAUQTU010000013.1:0-58990 GCF_963521255.1 uncultured Streptococcus sp.
TGGTCACATTTTTTGCAGGCAAGTCCAGCATATCGCGGATAAATTGACAAGTGATGTCTGGATTGCTGAAAATCTTCTTAGCAACCAAATCATTAGTCGGGCTGATGCCCGGATGACGTAATGTCATATTCTTTCTCCTTTCATTATAGCACATTTTTAAAACTAGGTTTACTAGATTTGATGCTTCTATCTATTTATTCGGAAAAAGTATGAAAAATACTTGGTCTGGCTCTTCCCAATGGTATTTTTTGGTGCTTTCCTTTATAATGGGTGTATGGATAAGAAAAAATTATTATTGATTGATGGGTCTTCTGTTGCTTTTCGGGCGTTTTTTGCGCTCTATCAGCAGTTGGACCGTTTTAAGAATGCGGCTGGTTTGCATACCAATGCGATTTATGGTTTTCAGTTGATGTTGAGCCATTTGTTGGAGAGGGTTGAGCCCAGTCATATTTTGGTGGCTTTTGATGCGGGAAAGACGACCTTCCGTACCGAGATGTATGCGGACTATAAGGGTGGTCGGGCCAAGACTCCTGATGAGTTTCGTGAGCAATTTCCCTTCATTCGTGAATTGCTGGATCATATGGGGATTCGTCACTATGAGCTGACTCAGTATGAGGCGGATGACATCATTGGGACGCTGGATAAGCTAGCAGAGCAGGATGGTTTTGATATTACCATTGTCAGTGGGGACAAGGATTTGATTCAGCTGACGGATGAGCATACGGTGGTTGAAATTTCTAAGAAAGGTGTGGCTGAGTTTGAGGCCTTTACGCCAGAATATCTTATGGAAAAGATGGGCATTACACCAGCTCAGTTTATTGATCTTAAGGCGCTCATGGGTGATAAGTCGGATAATATCCCTGGGGTGACCAAAATCGGTGAAAAGACGGGTATCAAGCTCTTGCTGGAGCATGGTTCACTTGAGGGTATTTATGAAAATATCGATGGGATGAAGGCTTCTAAGATGAAGGAAAATCTCATCAATGATAAGGAACAGGCCTTTTTGTCAAAAACACTGGCGACCATTGATACCAAGGCACCGATTGAGATTGGTTTAGAGGATTTGGTCTATAGTGGTCCAGATGTTGAAAATCTTGGGAAATTCTACGATGAGATGGGCTTCAAACAGCTCAAGCAGGCTTTAAATGTGTCATCAGCTGATGTGGCTGAAAGTTTGAACTTTACTATCGTTGATCAAGTCACTCAAGACATGCTGACTGAAGAATCTATCTTCCATTTTGAGCTTTTTGGTGAAAATTATCATACGGATGATTTGGTTGGATTTGCCTGGTCTTGTGGGGATAAGCTTTATGCTACAGACAAGCTTAACCTTTTGCAAGAGCCTATTTTCAAGGATTTTTTAGAAAAAACACCTCTGAGAGTTTATGACTTTAAGAAGGCTAAAGTTCTCTTGAATCGTTTTGGTGTGGATTTGCAGGCGCCTGCTTTTGACAGCCGTTTGGCTAAATACCTCCTTTCGACTGTGGAGGACAATGAAATTGCGACCATCGCTAGTCTTTATGGTCAGACTTACTTGGTTGATGATGAGACTTTCTATGGCAAGGGTGTTAAAAAGGCCATTCCTGAGCGTGAGAAATTCTTGGAGCATTTAACTCGTAAGCTTGCAGTTTTGGTCGAAACAGAGCCTATTTTGCTTGAAAAACTCAGCGAAAATGGGCAATTAGAGCTTCTTTATGATATGGAGCAACCTCTAGCCTTTGTCCTTGCCAAGATGGAAATTGCTGGGATTACGGTCAAGAAAGAGACCTTGCTTGAGATGCAGGCTGAAAATGAGCTTGTCATTGAAAAACTGACTCAGGAGATTTATGAACTGGCTGGTGAGGAGTTTAATATCAACTCGCCTAAGCAGTTGGGCGTACTTCTCTTTGAAAAATTGGAACTACCTCTAGAATACACTAAGAAAACCAAGACTGGATACTCGACAGCCGTGGATGTCTTGGAGCGTCTGGCTCCTATTGCGCCGATTGTTAAGAAAATTCTCGACTACCGTCAGATTGCTAAGATTCAATCTACTTATGTGATTGGCTTGCAGGACTGGATTTTGGCTGATGGTAAGATTCATACTCGCTATGTGCAGGATTTAACCCAGACCGGACGTTTGTCTAGTGTGGATCCAAACTTGCAAAACATTCCTGTGCGTTTGGAGCAGGGGCGTCTCATTCGTAAGGCTTTTGTTCCTGAGTGGGAGGATAGTGTGCTACTTAGTTCGGACTATTCGCAGATTGAATTGCGCGTTTTGGCGCATATTTCTAAGGATGAGCACTTGATTAAGGCTTTCCAAGAGGGGGCAGATATCCATACTTCGACAGCCATGCGGGTCTTTGGCATTGAGCGTCCTAAGGATGTGACTGCAAACGACCGTCGCAATGCCAAGGCTGTCAACTTTGGAGTGGTTTACGGGATTTCAGATTTTGGTCTGTCTAATAATTTGGGCATCAGCCGTAAGGAGGCCAAAGCTTACATTGATACCTACTTTGAACGCTTCCCAGGCATTAAAAACTACATGGATGAAGTGGTGCGTGAGGCGCGTGATAAGGGCTATGTAGAGACCCTCTTCAAGCGTCGTCGTGAGTTGCCAGATATCAATTCGCGCAACTTCAATATTCGTGGTTTTGCGGAGCGGACTGCCATCAACTCTCCTATCCAGGGGTCGGCAGCAGATATTCTCAAGATTGCCATGATTCAGCTAGATAAAGCCTTGGTTGCAGGTGGTTATCAGACTAAGATGCTGTTACAAGTGCACGATGAAATCGTCCTTGAAGTTCCTAAATCTGAATTGGCAGAGATGAAAAAATTGGTCAAACAAACTATGGAAGAAGCCATTCAACTCAGTGTTCCCCTCATTGCAGACGAAAATGAAGGGGCAACCTGGTACGAGGCTAAATAAAAAGGGGGCTAGTCCTCCTTTTTTGTAGTAGAATTCTGCAAGCCTTTTCAAAATATGCTATACTGATGAAAAAGGAGGATTTCTATGAGTCAAGAATTTATCAATCCAAGTGATGGCGTGATTCGTCAGTATCTCACAACGAGTAAAACCCTTGCTGTGGTGGGTTTGTCAGACCGTGAGGAAACAACCAGCAATCGAGTGACCAAGGAAATGCAGGCTCGAGGTTATAAAATTATCCCAGTCAATCCCAAGGCGGCAGGTGGTGAAATCTTGGGTGAAAAGGCTTATGCTAGCCTAGCTGAGATTCCTTTTACTGTAGATATTGTCAATGTTTACCGTCGCAGTGAATTTTTGCCAGATGTGGCGCGTGATTTTCTCAAGGCTTATGCTAAGATTTTTTGGGCACAGCTAGGACTTGAAAGTCTAGAAGCGGAAGAAATCTTGCGTGCGGGTGGATGTGATGATATCGTGATGAATCGTTGCATCAAGAGAGAACATACACGCTTGATTGAGGAAGCATAAGAAAAGGTAGCTGGTGGGCTACCTTTTGTGTTATACTCAATGAAATTCAAAGAGCAAACTAGGAAACTAGTCGCAGGCTACTCAAAATACTGTTTTGAGGTTGTAGATAAGACTGACGAAGTCAGCTCAAAACACTGTTTTGAGGTTGTGGATAAAACTGACGAAGTCAGTAACCATCTATAAGGCAAGGCGACGTTGACGTGGTTTGAAGAGATTTTCGAAGAGTATTAGAAAATGCCGATAAGGGTCTGCATACCAAGACTAGTGAGGATGATGGCAATCCAGCAGATGGCTCCGAGAATAATGGATTTTCCGCTGGATTTGACCATAGCGACCAGATTTGTTTTGAGACCGATAGCACTCATGGCCATGATAATGAGGAATTTGGAGAGTTGTTTGAGAGGAGTAAAGAAACTATTGGACACACCGAGAGAGGTCAGTAGGGTGGTTAGGAGAGATGCAAGGATAAAGTAAAGGATAAAAAGTGGGAAGACTTTTTTCAGTTGCAGGCCCTGCTTATTTTTTTGTTCACGACTTTGCCAGTAGGAGAGAAAGAGAGTGATGGGGATGATAGCTAGGGTGCGCGTGAGTTTGACAATGGTTGCGGATTCGAGGGTATTAGTCTGGTAGAGACTGTCCCAGGCGCTGGCAGTAGCCGTTACAGAGGAAGTGTCATTGACCGCAGTTCCTGCAAAGAGGGCGAAGCCGTCATTGGATAGATGAAGCCAGGTTCCTAGAGTTGGAAAGATGAGTGCAGCCAAGACATTGAAGAAAAAGATAACGGAGATAGCTTGGGCTACTTCCTTTTCCTTGGCGTGAATAACAGGTGCTGTCGCAGCAATGGCAGAACCCCCACAGATCGAAGACCCCACTCCAATCAAGGTAGCCAGTTTTGTGTCCAGTGCAAAGAAGCGCTGGAAGAGGTAGGCAACAATCAAGGCTATTGAAATGGTGGACAGGATGACAGGAAGTGAAGATTGCCCAACTGCGAAGACTTGCGAGATATTGAGACCAAAACCAAGCAAGATAACGGCATACTGGAGCAATTTTTTAGAACTAAAGGTCAATCCAGCATCGAGTTGTTTATAGGGCGAGAGAAAGGAATGGAGAAGCATGCCTATGAAAATCGCAAAGACGGGTGCGCCAATAACAGGGAAGAATCCGCCCAGATACCAAGCAAGTAGTGAAATCAGAAGGCAGGCCAAGATGCCTGCTCCATTTTTTGATAGAAATGACATAAAAACCTCCAAATAGAATCTGTTACCATTATAGACCTGTAAAGAGGAAAAGTAAAATAGAAAGTGGAGCTAACAATTATTTGACAAGTAGTGCTAATTATGTAATAATAATCTTACAAGAACTGTAACGAAGTCTTGGCAAAAACAAAAATACCAGAGCTCCACCTCTGGTATTTCTTTTTGTCCAGTTACATTAAAACTAAACTCAGGTTATATTTTTTTGTCGCGCTTATCTAACCACTTTCTGACTATCCACTCAGAAATGACATTACCGATCTAGTAATCAGTAATGGTGCTAGAATAGTTGTAACGAAGATTATCAAAGCCTCAATACTCGTCGAAAATCTCATGATACGTTGTCATCTTCGGCTTACCTAACTTTAGTTATGCTTTCACCTTGATTCCTAGTCTCATGAGATTTTCATTGAGTATTCTAAAAATATAGTGTTGTAATGAATTTAAATTAACATACTTCAATTTGTTATGCTAGCGTTATTCTATCATGTATTTTTGCGGTCAGAGGGCTTTTGTAGTATAATAGAGATACGTTTTGAAAGTAGGAGGTATCTATGGACTTAACTAAGCGCTTTAATAAACAGTTAGATAAGATTCAAGTTTCGTTGATTCGTCAGTTTGACCAGGCTATTTCGGAGATTCCTGGGGTCTTGCGTTTGACCTTGGGGGAACCTGATTTTACAACGCCAGACCATGTCAAGGAGGCGGCCAAGCGAGCGATTGACCAGAACCAATCCTACTATACAGGGATGAGTGGCCTGCTGACTCTACGTCAGGCAGCCAGTGACTTTGTTAAGGAAAAGTACCAACTGGACTATGCTCCTGAAAATGAAATCTTGGTTACAATTGGGGCGACAGAGGCTTTATCTGCGACTTTGACGGCTATTTTGGAAGAGGGAGACAAGGTGCTTTTGCCAGCTCCTGCTTATCCAGGCTATGAACCAATTGTCAATCTAGTTGGGGCAGAGATTGTCGAGATTGACACAACTGAAAATGGTTTTGTCTTGACTCCTGAGATGTTGGAGAAGGCCATTTTGGAGCAGGGTGATAAACTCAAGGCGGTTATTCTCAACTATCCAGCCAATCCGACAGGAATTACATATAGTCGGGAGCAGTTGGAGTCCTTGGCAGCTGTTTTACGCAAGTACGAGATTTTCGTTGTCTGTGATGAGGTTTACTCAGAATTGACCTACACAGGCGAAGCCCATGTGTCTCTGGGAACCATGTTGAGAGATCAGGCTATTATTATCAATGGTCTATCTAAATCGCATGCCATGACAGGTTGGCGTTTGGGGCTGATTTTCGCTCCTGCAGCCTTTACAGCTCAGTTGATTAAGAGTCACCAGTACTTGGTCACTGCTGCAAATACTATGGCTCAACATGCTGCGGTGGAAGCCTTGACGGCTGGTAAAAACGATGCGGAACCTATGAAGAAGGAATATATCCAGCGTCGGGACTATATTATCGAGAAAATGACTGCTCTTGGTTTTGAGATTATCAAACCAGACGGTGCCTTTTATATCTTTGCTAAGATTCCAGCTGGTTACAATCAAGACTCCTTTGCCTTTCTCAAGGATTTTGCTCAGAAGAAGGCCGTTGCCTTTATCCCTGGTGCTGCCTTTGGACGTTACGGAGAAGGCTATGTGCGTCTGTCTTATGCAGCCAGCATGGAGACTATCACAGAAGCCATGAAACGACTTGAGGAGTATATGGGAGAAGCATGATTCAGTCTATCACGAGTCAAGGCTTGGTGCTCTATAATCGCAATTTTCGTGAGGATGACAAGCTCGTCAAGATTTTTACAGAGCAGGCTGGTAAACGCATGTTTTTCGTCAAACATGCTGGACAGTCCAAACTGGCTCCTGTTATTCAGCCCTTAGTGCTGGCACGATTTCTCTTGCGAATCAATGATGATGGGCTCAGCTACATCGAGGACTATCATGAGGTGATGACTTTTCCTAAGATCAATAGTGATCTCTTTGTCATGGCCTATGCGACCTATGTGGCAGCTCTTGCAGATGTTAGTTTGCAGGACAATCAGCAGGATGCTCCCTTGTTTGCTTTTTTGCAAAAGACTTTGGAGTTGATGGAAGCGGGTTTGGATTATCAGGTTTTGACCAATATTTTTGAAATTCAAATCTTGACTCGATTTGGAATCAGCCTCAATTTTAATGAGTGTGTCTTTTGTCATCGGGTCGGTCAGGCTTTTGACTTTTCTTTCAAGTATGGAGCCTGCCTTTGTCCGGAGCATTATCATGAGGATGAGAGACGTTGCCATCTCAATCCCAATATCCCTTATCTGCTCAATCAATTTCAAGCCATTGATTTTGAGACCTTGGAGACTATTTCGCTCAAGCCTGAAATCAAGCAAGACTTACGAAAGTTTATGGATCAACTCTACGAAGAGTATGTGGGGATTCACCTAAAATCAAAGAAATTTATTGATTCCCTAGCAGACTGGGGACAATTACTAAAAGAGGAAAAGAAATGAAAAAAATCGCAGTAGATGCCATGGGAGGCGATTACGCACCTCAGGCCATCGTTGAGGGTGTCAATCAAGCCCTAGCTGACTTTTCAGATATCGAGGTTCAACTCTACGGAGATGAAGCTAAAATCAAGCAATATCTGACAGCGACAGAGCGCGTCAGCATTATCCATACGGATGAGAAGATTGATTCGGACGATGAACCTACGAGAGCTATTCGGAAGAAGAAAAATGCCAGTATGGTATTGGCGGCCAAGGCTGTCAAAGAAGGCGAAGCAGACGCTGTTCTCTCAGCTGGGAATACAGGTGCCTTGTTGGCAGCAGGATTTTTCATCGTGGGTCGTATCAAGAACATCGATCGTCCTGGGCTTATGTCAACCTTGCCGACTATTGATGGGAAGGGGTTTGACATGCTGGACCTCGGTGCTAATGCAGAAAATACAGCTCAGCACCTCCATCAATATGCGGTTCTAGGTTCCTTCTATGCTAAAAATGTTCGTGGAATTACGCAACCACGTGTTGGCTTGCTCAACAACGGAACAGAGAGTAGTAAGGGCGACCCGCTTCGTAAGGAAACCTATGAATTACTAGTGGCTGATGAAAGTTTAAACTTTATCGGAAACGTGGAAGCGCGTGATTTGATGAATGGCGTTGCAGATGTTGTTGTTGCAGATGGTTTCACGGGAAACGCTGTGCTCAAATCCATTGAAGGGACAGCCATGGGAATCATGGGCTTGCTCAAGACAGCTATTACAGGTGGTGGTCTTCGAGCGAAACTAGGCGCCCTCCTTCTCAAGGATAGCCTCAGAGGTTTGAAAAAACAGCTCAACTACTCAGATGTTGGTGGAGCAGTCTTGTTTGGTGTCAAGGCGCCGGTTGTCAAGACTCATGGCTCAAGCGATGCCAAGGCTGTTTATAGTACAATCCGCCAGATTCGTACCATGCTAGAAACAGACGTAGTTGCCCAGACTGCGCGTGAATTTTCAGGAGAATAAAAGAGATGACAGAAAAAGAAATTTTTGACCGTATTGTGACCATTATCCAAGAGCGACAGGGAGAGGACTTTGTCGTGACAGAATCCTTGAGTCTGAAAGACGATTTGGATGCGGACTCAGTTGACTTGATGGAGTTTATCTTGACACTGGAAGATGAATTTAGTATCGAAATCAGCGATGAGGAAATTGACCAACTCCAAAGTGTAGGAGATGTGGTTAAGATTATTCAAGCAAAATAGAAATCGGAGTTCCAAGGCATTTGCTTTGGAATTTTTCTTTGGTTCAAGTGACCGTTTAGGAACAGATTTAGTCTTTCTAGGGACAGGAGAAATCTGAGGACAAATAAGGGATATAATGAAATCAGAAAAATCAATCTCCAAAAGAAGATAAGAAATGAAGATCAAAAGAAGAGATAGATTGATTTCTGTAGAATATAAATGTTAACATAATCACAATTTTAATTGACTTTCCTTTTTTACAGGACTATAATGTAGATATAAAAAAGAATTTATTTTATAGTTGTGGGAAGGTGATGGCTATGTACTTTTGATAAACTAGTCTCTATCTTATATTCTTGGAAATGTTAGGAGATCTTATGGTTCAGGTTCATGAACCTGACATCTATTTTGACTTCGTTTCTATTGGATTTTCTTACTTCGGATTTATCTATTTTAGGAGGAAATAGCTATGAAAAAATCTAAACTACTTACACTTGGTTTGCTTGCAGGTGCTGGTCTACTTTTGTCAATCAATCAAGCACAAGCTGCAGATACTTGGGTTAAAAATGGTTCTGACTGGAATCTTTCTCAAGATGGCAGTCTCGCTAAGGATAAATGGGTGCAAAATGCTGGCTCTTGGTACCACTTTGACGGTTCTGGTAAAATGCAGACAGGCTGGCTCAAAGACGGCAATACCTGGTATTCACTAGCAGATAGTGGTGCTATGCGTACTGGTTGGTACAAGGAAGGCAACACCTGGTACTCACTCGCAAATAGTGGTGCTATGCGCACTGGTTGGTACAAAGAAGGATCTACTTGGTACTATCTCAAAGACAGTGGCGCTATGGCAACAGGATGGGCGACTGCAAATGGTCGATGGTCTTACTTTGAAAATTCAGGTGCTATGGTCGCAGATAGAGCTGTTCCAGCAAGTGATGGGGAAAGTTATGTCATTGGTAAGGATGGCTATCTAGCAAATAGAAAAGATGCTGGATACAATATTCATGATATTGTCAAACTTGGAGATGGGCAAGAATATTTGCTAAATGCTAAAGGTGACGATGTTATTATTGAAAAAAACACTTGGTATATTAAACCTGAGTTCAAGAAGTTTTCCGACAAATATGGGGATGAAGTTTCAAATACAACCTTAGCTTTAGTAGATAATAAAGAAGAAGGACAAGAAATTGATCCTAAAGCTGTCATTCGTAATTTCCAAAATCTACCAGGTCGATATTACTTTGGAGCAGATGGTCGTAGAGTATTACCACTTCCAGAGATGACAACTAGATCAGAAATCAAAAAAGTTGGCAATGATCTTTATCTAGAAGACCCAGGTGTACGACTTCGATTTGATAACTTCACAATCAATAACAATAAACTATACTATTTAGATAATGGACAAAGTAAGCTCAAAACAGGTTACTTTGTACTGATTGATGATGGTATGGCTACAACCCTCCATCACTTACTTGTATATGCAGACCAATCTGGTGAGGTTCTTAAGATGAAACGCTTGCCATCAAGATTTTCAGATTATTTTGACAAAGAAATCGATGGTTTCTATGGTCAAAAAATTAAGATTACACAGCCAAATAAGTATGAATATTACAAGGTTCTTGTGGTAAAATAAATAGATAAGCAATCTTCACAACGAATATAAAAAATAAAACGTGCAAATCATTTTCAAGAGGCTTTAGATTTCTTGTATTTTAAAAGAAACTAAAGCCTTTTGTAGATGTATCGTTTTTCAGAAAGTATGAAAAACTAGAGAGTTGTATCGGGGAGATAAATATTATTTCGCTTAAATAAATTAGGAGTCGTTTTATTCTATGATTATTTTAGAATTCTTAGTTTCTGTGCTATATATTCTGTTGGTAGTCGTTTCAACCATGGTGCCTACTATTTATTTGGGCGCTCAAATTTCCCCAGAATTTTATAAAAAACGTTATTGGATACTTATATTTTTAATTAGTTTATCTGCTCGTCAAACATTTGGAGAATTATTTCATATAGGAGTTCTTCTCTTCTTTTACTGTATTTTTTTATTAGTATTGCACAAGGGAAAAGGGGAATCTCTTTTTCTTTCTCTGTATCTTTTTCTCTTCTTTCAAAGTATTCGTTATTTATTTTTGACAATTTGGATTCGTGTATTATCTGGTGAGCATTGTTGTTTCGTAGATTCGTTTTCTACTTTATATATATCTATATTTGATTTATTATCAATCTTTCTATGTTGTAAAATTATGAAGCGTTGGTCTTTAGATTTGGATTTATTCTTTTCAGATGCTTTCAAAACCCACTATCGTAAGAGTTTTTTCATTATCCTACCTCTGACTGGATTTAGGATATTCTCTTCGTTTATGACCAATAGAAATAGTTCTTTCTACGTTCGTTTTGACACGACCATTTCTCTCCTGATTTTCATTCTCTTTTTCTCTTGGCTCTTTTACATCAAGCATTTGGAGCAGGTTTATCGTGATGAGCAGACCATTCAGAGACAGGAAGAAGAAAATCGTTCCTTGCAAGGGATGGTGGATAAGCTGGGTCATCTCTATGATGAGGTTCGAGGTTTCCGTCATGATTTTGCAGGGATTGTCGCCAGTATGGAGCCTGCTATAGCTAATCAAGATATGGCTGAGGTCTCTACCATTTATCAAGATGTCTTTCTAAAGACCAATGAAAAGCTGAGAAAGGCGGATTACACGGCTTTTAATCTTCATAATATCCATGATATAGCTATTCGCAATACCTTGGCAAAAGCCATGATTGTGGCAGATAATCAAGGAATTCATTTTAGTTTGGAGACGGTGGGGGTTGTCGAAGAGCTGGCATTGCCGATGTTGGAGGCTATTCGTATCCTCTCTATCCTCACGACAAATGCCTTGGAGGCAGCCAGTGAGGCTGAAGATCCGCAGATTCGGGTTGCTTTGTTGGCAAGTGATAGGAGTGTTCGTTTTATCATTGAAAACACTCGTAAGAAAGAAGAACTGAATCCCAGCATTCTCAGTCAAAAGGGTTACTCTACCAAGGGAAACCACAGTGGACTGGGCTTAGCGACCTTGGAGGATATGGTTTTTCATTATGATTTACACTTAGATACTCAGCTAGGAGAAACGACCTTTAGACAAGATATAGAATTGCCATTTAAGGATGAGAAACGAGGGGGAGAGGAATGAGAATTTTAGTTTTGGAAGACGATAGAGTTCAGCAAGGACGGATAGAGCAGACTTTACTAGATATTGGTCGCTCTCGTAATTTGAGATTGGAAATTGATATTGCCAAAAACTATGGAGACGTTGAAAAGTATTCTCAGTATTTTGACCATTACCAGCTCTATTTATTGGATTTAGAGATTGATGGAGAGCGTGAAAGGGGTTTTCAGGTTGCTCAACAGGTTCGGGAGCGGGATCCTTTTACAAGTATTGTCTTTGTGTCTACACACTCGGAGGCCTTGCCTCTAGCTTTTCGCTACCACTTGTCTGCCTTGGATTTTATTTCCAAGGATCAGCCTGAGGGAGATTACCGTCACCAGTTGGAGCGCTGTCTGGACTATGTACTGGCAGTGGACAAGAGGGAAAATATGCGTCTCTTCACCTATAGTTTTGAGGGAAGACGGGGCTTTACTCTGCCCTACCATGAGATTTTAGCCTTTGAAACCTCAGTGGAATCCCACCGTATCAAGGTCTATTATGCCAATCATTCTATCAAGACCATTTACGGCAGTCTCAAGGATATCGCTGCCAAGGCTGAAAAAGATTACTTTGTCTATGCCAATCGCAATACGTTAGTCAGTTTACAGGCCATTGAAGAGATGACTGCGACAGAAGTGACCTTGTTAGAAGGCTTGCATTTCCCCGTATCGCGAACAGCCAGAAGAACCCTTAAAAAACATCTCAATGTCTAATATCTGTTAGATTTGGATAAATTTATCAATAAGAATGTCGGAAAATTTTCTGATATTCTTATTTTTTTGACTTTTTTTCGAATAGATAAGTAAGAGGAGAAGGAAAGGAGCCTAGTTCATGTTTATATCAATGTTCTACCCATGGTTCACTGAGTTATTTTTAAATAAATTTAATTTAGTTGTACGTTTTCGAAATTTTTTTCGAATAGATAAGTAAGAGGAAAAGGAAGGAGTTTGCTTTATGTATCTACCGATTTTCTATTCATGGTACATTAAATTATTTTTTAAATAAAATTTGATTTAGTTGTTTATTTTCGAATTGTTTTTCGAATAGATAAGTAAGAGGAAAAAGAAAGGAGTCTGGCTTATGTATCTACCGATTTTCTATTCATGGTACATTAAATTATTTTTTAAATAAAATTTAATTTAGTTGTACATTTTCGAATTATTTTTCGAATAAATAAGTGAGACGAAAAGGAAGGAGACTACGCGATGTATTTACCAATCTTATTGCCATGGTTTATCAAATGGTATTTAAAATAAATGAAATTTACCTGTTCATTTTAAATCACTTCTCAAATAGATAAGTGAGAAGAAAAGGAATTCAGTAATTTATCTATTCTGGTTTTTAAAATGGTTTAAGATCCAGAAATCGTAAACTAAAAAATAGAAATAAAGGAGAAAAAAGATGACAAATTTTGACAAAATGGAACAGAACTTTGTAGCTCTTACAGAAGAAGAGTTGATGAATGTAGATGGGGGAATTATTCCGATAGCAGTAGCAGCTAGTATTATTGCAGGTTCAGCATTTGCTGGTTTAAGTGCAGGAGTAGCTATTGGAATTAGTCGAAACAAGAGATAATGAGAGAATCAATGAAGTTTTCAAACGAATTTGCGGCTGTTATTATATCAGCCTCAGGAATAGTGGGTTTATTAGTAGGAGTAGCTATTGGATTAGCTAGTATTATTTAAAAAGGAGTATATCATGCAAAATTTGAATCAATTTGAAATCGTAAAGCAAAATGAATTAGAGCAAGTACAAGGCGGAGTGGGTTTATTGATTGTTATCGGAGGCTCATTACTTGCTGCAGGTGGAGCTGGGGTAGCTGGTTATTGGTTATCTCGTACGTTTGGTTAATATATTTAAAGGAGTAGGTGGGATATGAAAAAATTAGAAGAAAAATTTGAGATCATGGCAGAAGCAGATTTGGCTAGTACCGAGGGTGGACTTATTATTACTACTTCTACAGCTATCGCTTGGGGTGTTTTAGGAGTTGTTGCCTATATGTACGGTCGTCATCTAGGAAGCAGACGTTAATTTTAACAATTTGATACATATTTTATTAAAGAATGTAAGAAAAACTATGAATCGTAATTTAGAACGGTGTTATCTATTCTGACCATGAATAGATCGTACCAGAGGTAGCTTAGAAATAGCAGAGACATTAGAAATTGAAGTAATAAATAGGATGTCGTAAGTGTTACTATCAATGATTTATTTGTTCCAAGCTTGCCTAGGGTGTCAGAAAAAAATCATTTTCCTTTCATACCATATTTTTAGTAGGTAGGACGTTTGTTCTGCCTATTTTCTTTATCCTAAAAGTGCAGTTGGGAGGGAGATAGGCGCATTTGGGGAGGAAGTACAGTTTTTGTTTTGTGATTGGGGTAAGATAGTTATTATCAGATGAGTTTATACTCTTCGAAAATCAAATTCAAACCACGTCAACGTCGCCTTGCCGTGTAGATGTTACTGACTTCGTCAGTTCTATCTACAACCTCAAAGCCGTGCTTTGAGCAACCTGCGGCTAGTTTCCTAGTTTGATCTTTGATTTTCATTGAGTATTAGGAAAAGGAGATGAATATGAAATTTGGGAAACGTCACTATCGTCCGCAGGTGGATCAGATGGACTGCGGTGTAGCTTCATTAGCTATGGTCTTTGGCTACTATGGTAGTTACTATTCTTTGGCTCACTTGCGAGAATTGGCCAAGACGACCATGGATGGGACGACGGCTTTGGGCTTGGTCAAGGTGGCAGAGGAGATTGGCTTTGAGACGCGAGCGATTAAGGCGGATATGACACTCTTTGACTTGCCAGATTTGACCTTTCCTTTTGTTGCCCATGTGCTTAAGGAAGGGAAATTGCTCCACTACTATGTGGTGACTGGGCAGGATAAGGACAGCATTCATATTGCTGATCCAGATCCTGGAGTGAAATTGATCAAACTGCCACGTGAGCGTTTTGCGGAAGAATGGACAGGAGTGACTCTTTTTATGGCACCTAGTCCAGACTACAAGCCTCATAAGGATCAAAAAAATGGTCTGCTATCTTTTATCCCTATATTAGTGAAACAGCGTGGCTTGATTGCCAATATCGTTTTGGCGACACTCTTGGTAACCTTGATTAACATTGTGGGTTCTTACTATCTGCAGTCTATCATTGATACCTATGTGCCAGATCAGATGCGTTCGACGCTGGGGATTATTTCTATTGGGCTGGTTATCGTCTATATTCTCCAGCAGGTCTTGTCTTACGCTCAGGAGTATCTTTTGCTTGTTTTGGGGCAACGCTTGTCGATTGATGTGATTTTATCCTACATCAAGCATGTTTTTCACCTACCTATGTCCTTCTTTGCGACACGCAGAACAGGGGAAATCGTGTCTCGTTTCACGGATGCTAACAGTATCATCGATGCGCTGGCTTCGACCATTCTTTCGATTTTCCTAGATGTGTCAACGGTTGTCATTATTTCCCTTGTTTTATTTTCACAAAATACCAATCTCTTTTTCATGACTTTATTGGCGCTCCCTATCTACACAGTGATTATCTTTGCCTTTATGAAGCCGTTTGAAAAGATGAATCGGGACACCATGGAAGCCAATGCGGTTCTGTCTTCTTCTATCATTGAAGACATCAATGGTATTGAGACCATCAAGTCCTTGACCAGTGAAAGTCAGCGTTACCAAAAAATTGACAAGGAATTTGTAGATTATCTGAAAAAATCTTTTACCTATAGTCGGGCAGAGAGTCAACAAAAGGCTTTGAAAAAAGTTGCCCATCTCTTGCTCAATGTCGGTATTCTCTGGATGGGGGCTGTTCTGGTCATGGATGGCAAGATGAGTTTGGGGCAGTTGATTACCTATAATACCTTGCTGGTTTACTTTACCAATCCTTTGGAAAATATCATCAATCTGCAAACCAAGCTTCAGACAGCGCAGGTTGCCAATAACCGTCTGAATGAGGTTTATCTGGTAGCTTCTGAGTTTGAGGAGAAGAAAACGGTTGAGGATTTGAGCTTGATGAAGGGAGATATGACCTTCAAGCAGGTTTCCTACAAGTATGGCTATGGTCGAGATGTCTTGTCAGATATCAATTTGACTATTCCCCAAGGCTCTAAGGTGGCTTTTGTGGGGATTTCGGGGTCAGGTAAGACGACCTTGGCCAAGATGATGGTTAATTTTTACGATCCAAGTCAAGGGGAGATTAGTCTGGGTGGTGTCAATCTCAATCAGATTGATAAAAAGGCTTTGCGCCAGTACATTAACTATCTGCCTCAACAGCCTTATGTATTTAACGGAACGATTTTGGAGAATCTTCTTTTGGGAGCCAAGGAGGGGACGACTCAGGAGGATATCTTACGGGCGGTTGAATTGGCAGAGATTCGAGAGGATATTGAGCGCATGCCACTGAATTACCAAACAGAATTGACTTCGGATGGGGCAGGAATTTCAGGTGGTCAACGGCAGAGAATCGCTTTGGCGCGTGCTCTCTTGACAGATGCACCAGTCTTGATTTTGGATGAGGCAACTAGCAGTCTGGATATCTTGACAGAGAAGCGAATTGTCGATAATCTTATGGCTTTAGACAAGACCTTGATTTTCATTGCTCACCGCTTGACCATTGCTGAGCGGACAGAGAAGGTTGTTGTCTTGGATCAGGGCAAGATTGTTGAAGAAGGAAAGCATGCTGATTTGCTTGCACAGGGCGGCTTTTACGCCCATTTGGTGAATAGCTAGAAAGAGGAGAGGATGAAACCAGAATTTTTAGAAAGTGCGGAGTTTTATAATCGTCGTTACCATAATTTTTCCAGTCGGGTGATTGTGCCCATGTCCCTTCTGCTCGTGTTTTTACTTGGCTTTGCAACTTTTGCAGAGAAGGAGATGAGTTTGTCTACTAGAGCTACTGTCGAGCCTAGTCGTGTCCTGGCAAATATCCAGTCCACTAGCAATAATCGCATTCTTGTCAATCATTTGGAAGAAAATAAGCTGGTTAAGAAGGGGGAGATTCTGCTTCAATATCAGGAAGGGGTAGAGGGTGTCCAAGCAGAGGCCTATGCCAGTCAGTTGGACATGCTCAAGGATCAAAAAAAGCAATTGGAGTATTTGCAGAAGAGCTTGCAAGAAGGGGAGAACCACTTTCCAGAGGAGGATAAGTTTGGCTATCAAGCTACCTTTCGTGACTACCTCAGTCAAGCAGGTAGTCTTAGGGCTAGTACATCGCAACAAAATGAGACCATCGCGTCCCAGAATGCAGCAGCTAGTCAAACCCAAGCCGAAATCGGTAACCTCATCAGCCAAACAGAGGCTAAAATTCGCGATTACCAGACAGCTAAGTCAGCTATTGAAACAGGCGCTTCCTTGGCCAGTCAGAATCTAGCCTACTCTCTCTACCAGTCCTACAAGTCTCAGGGGGAGGAAAATCCGCAAGCTAAGGCTCAGGCCGTGGCGCAGGTTGAAGCGCAGCTTTCTCAGTTAGAATCTAGTCTTGCTACTTACCGTGTTCAGTATGCAGGTTCAGGTACCCAGCAAGCCTATGCGTCAGGCTTAAACAGTCAATTAGAGTCCCTTAAATCCCAACACTTGGCAAAGGTTGGTCAGGAATTGACCCTTCTAGACCAGAAAATCTTGGAGGCAGAATCGGGTAAGAAGGTTCAGGGAAATCTTTTAGACAAGGGGAAAATTACGGCGAGTGAGGATGGGGTGCTTCACCTTAATCCTGAGACTAGTGATTCTACTATGGTAGCAGAAGGTGCCCTACTAGCCCAACTCTATCCGTCCTTGGAAAAAGAAGGGAAAGCCAAACTAACAGCTTATCTTAGTTCAAAGGATGTAGGAAGGATCAAGGTCGGTGATTCGGTTCGCTATACGACGACTCATGATGCCAAGAATCAACTTTTCCTAGATTCTACTATTACCAGCATCGATGCTACAGCTACCAAGACTGAAAAAGGGAATTTCTTTAAAATTGAGGCGGAGACTAATCTAACTTCGGAGCAGGCTGAAAAACTTCGGTACGGGGTGGAAGGTCGTCTGCAGATGATTACGGGCAAGAAAAGTTACCTGCGTTATTATTTGGATCAATTTTTGAACAAAGAGTAATGTTCTTGTTTTTAGAGTTAAATGATTTTTAAACTGTGAGAAAGATTCTTCTTGCAGTTTTTTCTTTATGATTTTTGAGTTCACTATGTTATTTATTCGGTTAAATTCTTGTAATTTTAGGTTTTTTATGGTAGAATGTGCTCAAGTAATACGAAAGGCGAACTTTAAAATGTCAAAAGAATTGATCTATTCGGGAAAAGCTAAAGATATCTATACAACTGAGGATGAAAATCTTATTATTTCAACTTACAAGGACCAGGCGACAGCTTTCAATGGTGTCAAGAAGGAGCAGATTGCAGGTAAGGGAGTGTTGAATAATCAGATTTCATCTTTTATTTTTGAGAAATTAAATGCGGCTGGTGTGGCGACTCACTTTGTGGAGAAGCTTTCAGATACGGAACAACTCAATAAAAAGGTTAAGATAATTCCTTTGGAAGTCGTGCTTCGCAACTACACGGCTGGTTCCTTTTCAAAACGTTTTGGCGTAGACGAAGGTATCGCATTTGAGACTCCGATTGTCGAATTTTACTATAAAAATGATGATTTGGATGATCCGTTTATCAATGATGAGCATGTGAAATTCCTACAGATTGCGGATGATCAGCAGATTGCCTACTTGAAGGAAGAAACCCGTCGTATCAATGAACTCTTGAAAGCCTGGTTTGCTGAGATTGGGCTTAAGTTGATTGACTTTAAGCTAGAGTTCGGTTTTGACAAGGATGGCAAGATTATCTTGGCGGACGAATTTTCACCAGATAACTGCCGTTTGTGGGATGCGGATGGCAACCACATGGATAAGGATGTTTTCCGTAGGGGACTAGGTGAATTGACTGATGTTTACGAGATTGTTTGGGAGAAGTTGCAAGAACTAAAATAACAACCTAGAGGTCGTTTGGGAAAATTGCAAGAGCTGAAATAAAGGAATAAAAATTGATGGATAAACGTATTTTTGTTGAGAAAAAGGCTGATTTTCAGGTCAAGTCAGAGAGCTTGGTGAGAGAACTTCAACACAACTTGGGCCTTTCAACTTTGAAAAGTATTCGCATTGTGCAAGTTTATGATGTCTTTGATTTGGCAGAGGACTTGTTTGCACCTGCAGAGAAACACATCTTCTCTGAGCAGGTGACAGACCATGTCTTGGACGAAGCGACTGTGCAGGCGGATCTGGACAACTATGCTTTCTTTGCTATTGAAAGTCTACCTGGGCAATTTGACCAGCGTGCGGCTTCTTCACAGGAAGCCTTGCTTTTACTGGGAAGTTCGAGTGATGTGACAGTCAATACAGCCCAACTTTACTTGGTTAATAAAGATATTGATGCGACTGAGTTAGAAGCGGTCAAGAACTACTTGCTCAATCCAGTTGATTCTCGTTTCAAGGATATCACGACAGGGATCGCCAAGCAAGAATTTTCAGAGTCGGACAAGACCATTCCTAAATTGACTTTCTTTGAAAGCTATACAGCAGAAGACTTTGCCCGCTATAAGGCAGAGCAAGGGATGGCTATGGAAGTGGATGATTTGCTCTTTATCCAAGATTATTTCAAGTCAATTGGACGTGTGCCAACTGAGACTGAGTTAAAGGTGTTGGATACTTACTGGTCTGACCACTGCCGTCACACGACTTTTGAGACAGAGTTGAAAAACATCGACTTCTCAGCTTCTAAATTTCAAAAACAATTACAGGCGACTTATGACAAGTATATTGCTATGCGTGATGAGTTGGGGCGTTCTGAAAAACCGCAAACCTTGATGGATATGGCCACTATTTTCGGTCGTTATGAGCGTGCTAATGGTCGTTTGGATGATATGGAAGTATCTGATGAAATTAATGCCTGCTCAGTTGAAATTGAAGTGGATGTCAATGGCGTCAAGGAACCTTGGCTCCTCATGTTCAAAAATGAAACCCACAATCACCCAACTGAGATTGAACCATTTGGTGGCGCGGCAACTTGTATCGGTGGAGCCATTCGTGATCCGTTGTCAGGTCGCTCATATGTCTACCAAGCCATGCGTATCTCAGGTGCGGGTGATATTACAGCACCAATCTCTGAAACGCGTGCTGGTAAATTGCCACAACAGGTTATTTCTAAAACAGCGGCTCATGGTTATTCTTCATACGGTAACCAGATTGGGCTTGCCACAACCTACGTTCGTGAATATTTCCACCCAGGTTTTGTAGCTAAACGTATGGAGCTAGGTGCAGTTGTCGGTGCAGCTCCTAAGGGCAATGTTGTCCGTGAAAAACCGGAAGCGGGTGATGTCATTATCCTCCTTGGTGGTAAGACTGGTCGTGATGGTGTCGGTGGTGCGACAGGATCTTCTAAGGTTCAAACAGTTGAGTCTGTAGAGACTGCTGGAGCTGAGGTCCAAAAAGGGAATGCCATCGAAGAACGCAAGATTCAACGCCTTTTCCGTAATGGTGATGTCACTCGTCTCATCAAGAAATCCAACGACTTTGGGGCAGGCGGTGTCTGTGTAGCCATCGGTGAATTGGCAGACGGTCTTGAAATCGACCTCAACAAGGTGCCTCTTAAATACCAAGGCTTGAATGGTACCGAAATTGCCATCTCTGAATCACAAGAACGGATGGCGGTTGTGGTTCGTCCTGAAGACGTAGCTACTTTTGTTGAAGAATGTAACAAAGAGAATATTGATGCTGTTGTTGTTGCGACAGTGACTGAAAAACCAAATCTAGTCATGCGCTGGAATGGTGAAACCATTGTCGACTTGGAACGTCGTTTTCTTGACACCAATGGTGTGCGTGTGGTCGTCGATGCTAAGGTTGTGGACAAGGATATCAAGCTTCCAGAAGAACGTCAAACATCTGCTGACACACTTGAAGCAGATACCCTTGCGGTTCTATCTGATTTGAATCATGCGAGTCAAAAAGGATTACAGACTATCTTTGACTGCTCTGTTGGACGCTCTACGGTTAATCACCCACTTGGTGGTCGTTACCAACTCACACCAACTGAGGCATCTGTGCAGAAATTGCCAGTTCAACACGGTGTGACTCATACTGCGTCAGTCATGGCTCAAGGTTTTAACCCTTATATTGCAGAATGGTCTCCATACCACGGTGCTGCTTATGCGGTTATCGAAGCGACAGCTCGTCTAGTGGCGACTGGTGCCAACTGGTCTAAGGCTCGTTTCTCTTACCAAGAGTACTTCGAGCGTATGGATAAACAAGCAGAGCGTTTTGGTCAGCCAGTAGCAGCTCTCCTAGGCTCTATTGAAGCGCAAATTCAGCTTGGCTTGCCATCTATCGGTGGTAAGGACTCTATGTCTGGTACCTTTGAAGAATTGAAAGTACCGCCAACCTTGGTAGCCTTTGGTGTGACAACCGCAGATAGCCGTAAGGTGCTTTCGCCTGAATTCAAGACTGCTGGGGAAAATATCTACTACATCCCAGGTCAAGCCCTCTCTGCAGAGATTGATTTTGCCTTAATTAAGAAAAACTTTGCTCAGTTTGAAGCCCTTCAAAAGGCTCACAAAGTAACAGCAGCTTCAGCTGTTAAATACGGTGGTGTGCTTGAAAGTTTGGCACTTGCTACTTTTGGAAATCATATCGGTGCAGAGGTGATCTTGCCTGAACTTGAGACAGCTTTGACAGCTCAATTGGGTGGATTTGTCTTTACATCTCCTGAAGAAATTGCTGGAGTAGAGAGAATCGGTCAAACGAAAGCAGACTTTACACTCCTTGTCAACGGTGTGAAGCTAGATGGACACAAGCTTGACAGTGCCTTCCAAGGAAAACTGGAAGAAGTTTACCCAACAGAATTTGCCCAAGCCAAAGAACTGGCTGAAGTATCAGCTGTGGCATCAGATGTTGTGATTAAAGCCAAAGAAAAGGTTGAAAAACCTGTGGTTTACATCCCAGTCTTCCCAGGAACCAACTCAGAATATGACTCAGCCAAGGCATTTGAAAAAGAAGGCGCAGAGGTTAACTTGGTGCCATTCGTGACACTCAATGAAGAAGCCATTGTCAAGTCAGTTGAAACCATGGTTGACAATATCGGTAAGGCTAACATCCTCTTCTTTGCAGGTGGATTCTCAGCTGCGGACGAACCAGATGGATCAGCTAAGTTTATTGTCAATATCCTGCTCAATGAAAAAGTGCGTGCAGCTATTGATAGTTTTATCGCCCGTGGTGGCTTGATTATCGGTATCTGTAATGGCTTCCAGGCTTTGGTCAAATCAGGTCTTCTTCCATACGGGAACTTTGAAGATGCCAGCAGTACTAGCCCAACCCTCTTCTACAATGATGCCAACCAACACGTGGCCAAGATGGTGGAAACTCGCATTGCCAACATCAACTCACCATGGTTAGCAGCGGTGCAAGTGGGCGATATCCACGCTATTCCTGTTTCACACGGTGAAGGGAAGTTTGTCGTGACGGCTGAGGAATTTGCAGAGCTCCGTGACAATGGACAAATTTTCAGCCAATACGTTGACTTTGACGGCAAACCAAGTATGGACTCTAAGTACAATCCGAATGGTTCTGTCCATGCCATTGAAGGAATTACTAGCAAGAATGGCCAAATCATCGGTAAGATGGGCCACTCAGAACGTTATGAGGACGGTCTTTTCCAAAACATCCCAGGAAATAAAGACCAGCACCTGTTTACGTCGGCGGTTAAATACTTTACTGGAAAATAAGACTTGCAGATTTTCTAATAGATAGTATCAGTAATGTAAAAGTCATGTAGATTTAGCTCTTGGTGCTACACAAATAAAAATTAGGTATATAAAATGACATACGAAGTAAAATCTCTTAATGAAGAATGTGGTGTTTTCGGTATCTGGGGACATCCAGACGCTGCTAAATTGACCTATTTTGGTCTCCATAGTCTTCAGCACCGTGGTCAGGAGGGGGCAGGAATCCTCTCCAATGATCAGGGACAATTGAAGCGCCATCGTGACATGGGACTTTTATCAGAAGTCTTCAGAAATCCTGCTAATTTGGATAAATTGACGGGAACTGGTGCGATTGGGCATGTGCGTTACGCGACTGCTGGCGAAGCTTCTGTAGATAATATCCAGCCCTTCCTCTTCCGTTTTCACGATATGCAGTTTGGTTTGGCTCATAATGGAAATCTGACCAATGCAGCCTCTCTCAAGAAAGAACTGGAACAAAGAGGAGCGATTTTCAGCGCGACTTCGGACTCGGAAATCTTGGCCCACCTCATTCGTCGGAGTCACAATCCGAACTTGATGGGCAAAATCAAAGAAGCGCTCAGCCTTGTCAAAGGTGGATTTGCCTATATCTTGCTGTTTGAGGATAAGTTGATTGCGGCTCTTGACCCCAATGGTTTCCGTCCCCTTTCTATCGGGAAAATGGCCAACGGAGCGGTGGTTGTTTCCTCTGAAACCTGTGCTTTTGAGGTTATTGGTGCTGAATGGATTCGTGATTTGAAGCCAGGTGAGATTGTGATCATTGATGACAAGGGCATCCAGTATGACAGCTATACAGATGATACCCAGTTAGCAATCTGTTCTATGGAGTATATCTATTTTGCCCGCCCTGATTCTAATATCCACGGTGTCAATGTTCATACGGCACGTAAACGTATGGGTGCCCAATTGGCGCGTGAATTCAAGCAAGAGGCGGATATCGTGGTCGGTGTGCCCAATTCTTCCCTAAGCGCAGCCATGGGATTTGCGGAAGAATCTGGTTTGCCAAATGAAATGGGTCTTATCAAGAACCAATACACCCAACGTACCTTTATCCAACCGACTCAAGAATTGCGGGAGCAAGGGGTGCGGATGAAACTATCTGCTGTTTCTGGTGTTGTGAAAGGCAAGCGTGTGGTTATGATTGATGACTCTATTGTACGTGGAACAACCTCTCGTCGTATCGTTCAGCTCTTGAAAGAAGCGGGTGCGACTGAAGTTCACGTGGCTATTGGAAGTCCAGCGCTAGCTTATCCATGCTTCTACGGGATTGATATCCAGACCCGTCAGGAACTGATTGCGGCCAATCATACAGTCGAAGAAACTCGCCAAATCATTGGTGCGGATAGTCTGACCTATCTTTCTGTTGAGGGGTTGATTGAGTCGATTGGTATTGAAACGGATGCGCCAAATGGTGGTCTCTGTGTCGCTTATTTTGATGGGGATTACCCAACGCCTCTCTACGACTATGAAGAAGACTATCGTAGAAGTTTGGAAGAAAAGACCAGTTTTTACAAATAGATGACAGATCTTCTGTTAAAGAAAAGGAATATAAAAATGACAAATAAAAATGCTTATGCTCCACGTCTCACCACTGACTAAAAGCTAAAGCATTTGTCAGTAGGCGCTTTGTCCTATAGGATCAAAGCTAGAGCCCTGACTAGTATTTTTATACTCTTCGAAAATCAAATTCAAACCACGTCAGCTTCACCTTGCCGTACTCAAGTACAGCCTGCGACTAGCTTCCTAGTTTGCTCTTTGATTTTCATTGAGTATTAGATAAAATAATTGTTTATCTAAAAATACGTCGCAATCTTCTCAAAGAAAAGGAAAAATAAAATGGCAAATAAAAATGCTTATGCCCAGTCTGGCGTGGATGTTGAAGCGGGTTATGAAGTTGTTGAACGAATCAAAAAGCACGTGGCTCGTACGGAGCGTGCAGGTGTCATGGGGGCTCTGGGTGGCTTTGGTGGCATGTTTGACCTTTCAAAGACTGGGGTTAAAGAACCCGTCTTGATTTCAGGGACTGACGGTGTCGGAACTAAGCTCATGCTGGCTATCAAGTACGACAAGCACGATACCATCGGTCAGGACTGTGTGGCCATGTGTGTCAATGATATCATCGCTGCAGGTGCGGAGCCCCTCTATTTCCTTGACTATGTAGCGACAGGGAAGAATGAACCAGCTAAGCTAGAGCAAGTCGTTGCTGGTGTGGCAGAAGGTTGTGTGCAGGCAGGCGCTGCTCTCATTGGTGGGGAAACGGCTGAAATGCCTGGCATGTACGGCGAAGATGACTATGACTTGGCTGGTTTTGCAGTTGGTGTGGCTGAAAAATCTCAAATCATTGACGGTTCAAAAGTATCAGAGGGAGATGTTCTTCTCGGACTTGCTTCAAGTGGGATTCATTCCAATGGTTACTCTCTCGTCCGTCGTGTCTTTGCGGATTACACAGGTGAGGAAGTCTTGCCAGAATTGGAAGGAAAGAAACTCAAGGAAGTCCTTCTTGAGCCGACTCGTATCTATGTCAAGGCTGTCTTACCACTCATCAAGGAAGAGTTGGTCAACGGCATTGCCCACATCACAGGTGGTGGCTTTATCGAGAATGTCCCTCGTATGTTTGCAGCTGATTTGGCAGCTGAGATTGAGGAAAGCAAGGTACCAGTTTTACCAATCTTCAAAGCCCTTGAAAAATACGGTCAGATCAAACACGAAGAAATGTTTGAAATCTTCAATATGGGTGTGGGGCTCATGTTGGCAGTTAGCCCTGAAAATGTAGGTCGCGTCAAGGAATTGTTGGATGAACCAGTCTATGAAATTGGTCGCATCGTCAAGAAAGAAAACGAAAGTGTCACCATCAAATGAAAAAAATAGCGGTTTTTGCCTCTGGTAATGGCTCAAATTTTCAGGTGATAGCGGACCAATTTCCAGTAGAGTTTGTCTTTTCAGACCATCGTGACGCCTATGTGCTCGAACGTGCAGACAAGCTCGGCATTCTGTCCTATGCTTTTGAACTCAAGGAGTTTGAGAGCAAGGCAGACTACGAAGCGGCCCTTGTCGAACTCTTGGAAGAACACCAGATTGACTTGGTTTGTCTAGCAGGCTACATGAAAATCGTTGGGCCAACCTTATTGGCGGCTTATGAAGGTCGAATCATCAATATCCATCCAGCTTACTTGCCAGAATTTCCAGGAGCTCATGGGATTGAAGATGCTTGGAATGCTGGCGTGGATCAGTCTGGTGTTACCATTCACTGGGTGGATTCAGGGGTGGATACAGGCAAGGTTATCAAACAAGTGCGTGTACCGCGACTAGCTAATGATACCATTGACAGTTTTGAAACTCGGATTCATGAAGCGGAGTATCAGCTCTATCCAGAAGTTCTAGAGAGTTTAGGGATGGGGAGAAGATAAGAAGTAAATCAAGTTTTGATTGCGCAATCTTGCTAGGAGAAAAAATGATTGAACTGAAATTAGTAGATGAGAGCAGTTTTCAGGCAGTGCTGGATTTGAAAATATCTGAAGCTGATGAACGAGCACGTTTCGTGGCTCCAAATGTACGATCTTTAGCTGATGCATGGCTCTATCGGAAAAACGAAGATGTGTTTCCGATGGCAATCTATTGGGATAAGCAAGTGGTTGGCTTTCTCCTGCTGGAAATAGATAAGGATGAAGCGGAATACTTTATCTGGCGGATAATGATTGGCCAACAGTACCAAGGAAGAGGTTATGGACGAAAAGCTGTGGAAGTTCTGATCAAAAAGGCTCAGATGGATAGCACTTGCAATCATATTATCGCAGATTATGTGGTTGGAAATGAAAAAATGAAGCACCTGTTGACTAGTTTGGGTTTTCAGGAAACAGGATTTATAGAAGAAAATAACGAAGTCGCTATGCGCTTGGACCTAAAGAAAGAGGAATAGAATGACGAAAAAAGCTTTAATCAGCGTCTCAGATAAAGCGGGCATTGTTGAATTTGCCCAAGAACTAAAAAAACTTGGTTGGGATGTTATCTCGACAGGTGGGACCAAGGTTGCCCTTGATAATGCTGGGGTAGATACCATTGCGATTGATGATGTGACCGGTTTTCCAGAAATGATGGACGGTCGTGTCAAGACCCTTCATCCAAATATCCACGGGGGACTCCTAGCTCGTCGTGATTTGGATAGTCACCTGGAAGCGGCCAAAGACAATCAAATCGAGCTCATTGACCTTGTAGTGGTCAATCTTTACCCATTTAAGGAAACCATCCTCAAACCAGACGTGACGTACGCGGATGCAGTGGAGAACATCGATATCGGTGGGCCATCCATGCTTCGTTCAGCAGCGAAGAACCACGCCAGCGTGACAGTTGTGGTAGACCCTGCTGACTATACAGTAGTTTTGGACGAGTTGTCAGCCAATGGTGAAACGACTTACGAAACGCGTCAACGTTTAGCGGCCAAAGTTTTCCGTCACACAGCGGCTTATGATGCCTTGATTGCGGAGTATTTTACTGCTCAAGTCGGAGAAAGCAAGCCTGAAAAGCTGACTTTGACTTATGACCTCAAGCAAGCCATGCGTTACGGTGAGAACCCTCAACAAGACGCGGACTTCTACCAAAAAGCCTTGCCGACTGATTACTCCATTGCTTCAGCCAAACAGCTTAACGGGAAAGAATTGTCATTCAATAATATCCGTGACGCTGATGCGGCTATTCGTATCATCCGTGATTTTAAAGACCGTCCAACCGTTGTGGCTCTTAAACACATGAACCCATGTGGAATCGGTCAGGCTGATGACATCGAGACTGCTTGGGACTACGCTTATGAGTCTGACCCAGTGTCTATCTTTGGTGGTATCGTTGTTCTTAACCGTGAGGTGGATGCTGCGACAGCTGAGAAGATGCATGGTGTTTTCCTCGAAATCATCATTGCACCAAGCTATACGGATGAGGCGCTAGCTATTTTGACCAATAAAAAGAAAAACTTGCGTATCCTTGCCTTGCCATTTGACGCTCAAGAAGCGAGTGAAGCGGAAGCAGAATACACAGGTGTGGTTGGCGGGCTCCTTGTTCAAAATCAAGATGTGATCAAGGAAAGCCCAGCTGACTGGCAAGTGGTGACCAAACGTCAGCCAACTGAGACAGAAGCGACAGCTCTTGAGTTTGCTTGGAAAGCTATTAAATACGTCAAATCAAACGGTATCATCGTGACCAATGATCATATGACGCTGGGTGTTGGACCAGGTCAAACCAACCGTGTGGCTTCTGTTCGTATTGCCATCGACCAAGCTAAAGACCGTCTTGACGGCGCTGTGCTTGCTTCGGATGCCTTCTTCCCATTTGCGGATAACGTGGAAGAAATCGCCAAAGCAGGTATCAAGTCTATCATCCAGCCAGGTGGATCCGTCCGTGACCAAGAATCCATCGAAGCTGCTGACAAATATGGCTTGACTATGGTCTTCACAGGTGTGAGACATTTTAGACATTAAGAACGCTAAAGGGAAGAAAACAGTTTCTTTCCCTTTTTTGATTAAAAGGCATAACAAAACAAGATTAAAACGAACGTTTATGATATAATATTAGTAAATAATTCGCAAAAGAGGTTGAGAGATGAAGCTGTTAGTTGTCGGTTCTGGTGGTCGTGAACATGCGATTGCTAAGAAGTTGCTTGAGTCAAAAGACGTTAAAAAAGTATTTGTAGCTCCTGGGAATGATGGGATGACTCTTGATGGTTTGGAATTGGTAAATATCTCTATTTCCGAACATTCTAAATTGGTTGAGTTTGCAAAAGACAACGATATCGCTTGGTCCTTTATTGGTCCAGATGACGCCCTTGCGGCTGGGATTGTGGATGATTTTAACAAAGCTGGGCTCAAGGCTTTTGGTCCGACAAGATTGGCAGCGGAGTTGGAGTGGTCCAAGGATTTTGCCAAGGAAGTCATGGTCAAATATGGCGTTCCGACAGCAGCCTATGGCACATTCTCAGATTTCGAGGAAGCCAAGGCCTACATAGAAGAAAAAGGCGCTCCAATCGTGGTCAAGGCGGATGGTTTGGCTCTTGGAAAAGGTGTCGTCGTTGCGGAGACGGTTGAGCAAGCAGTCGAAGCAGCTCACGAGATGCTTTTGGACAATAAATTTGGTGACTCAGGTGCGCGTGTGGTTATTGAGGAATTCCTTGAGGGAGAGGAATTTTCACTTTTTGCCTTTGTCAATGGGGACAAGTTCTACATCATGCCAACGGCTCAGGACCACAAACGTGCTTATAATGGCGATAAGGGGCCTAACACGGGGGGTATGGGTGCCTATGCGCCAGTTCCTCACTTGCCAGAGAGCGTGGTTGCCACAGCGGTTGACACCATTGTCAAGCCAGTCCTTGAAGGGATGATTAAAGAAGGTCGCCCTTATCTGGGTGTCCTTTACGCAGGGCTTATCTTGACATCTGATGGACCTAAAGTTATCGAGTTTAATGCTCGCTTCGGAGATCCAGAAACTCAGATTATCTTGCCTCGTCTGACCTCTGATTTTGCCCAAAATATCACAGATATTCTGGATGGCAAGGAGCCAAACATCACATGGACGGACAATGGTGTGACTCTGGGTGTGGTTGTCGCATCCAATGGTTATCCGCTAGACTATGAAAAAGGTGTCAAGTTGCCAGCCAAGACAGAAGGCGACATTATCACCTATTATGCAGGGGCTAAGTTTGCGGAAAATAGCAGTGCACTGCTGTCAAATGGCGGACGTGTTTATATGCTTGTCACTACTGCAGATACCGTCGAAGACGGACAAAACATTATTTACAGTGAACTCGCCCAACAAAACACAGAAGGCCTCTTTTACCGAACAGATATCGGAAGTAAGGCGATTCGATAAAGATATAAGAAAAAGCGACGCAGTCGCCAAGTACGATAATGGTCGCATAACTTGCGAGCGTTAGCGAGCTAATATAGAACAATCACCGCCGTTGTGAAAAAACGATTGAATGACAATCCAATCGTTCAGGGAAGTTGGAAGACCTTGGGCTTCCAATCTAGGCATGAGACACCTTTGGTGGCTGCTGCCGTCCCTCACAACCTAAGTTGATTGTTGAAAAAGAGGAAAAAGGAGAAGATATGAAACCAATTATTTCCATCATCATGGGCTCAAAATCTGATTGGGCAACTATGCAAAAAACAGCAGAAGTCCTAGACCACTTTGGTGTAGCCTATGAAAAGAAGGTTGTCTCTGCTCACCGCACGCCAGACATTATGTTCAAGCATGCAGAAGAAGCCCGTAGCCGTGGTATTAAGGTCATTATCGCAGGTGCTGGAGGCGCAGCCCACTTGCCAGGAATGGTAGCTGCCAAAACAACCCTTCCAGTCATCGGCGTGCCAGTCAAATCTCAGGCCCTTAGTGGCGTAGATTCACTCTATTCCATCGTTCAGATGCCAGGTGGAGTACCAGTCGCAACTATGGCTATTGGTGAAGCAGGTGCGACCAACGCTGCCCTCTTCGCTCTCCGTCTCCTCTCAGTAGCGGATCAGGCTATCGCGACAGCATTGGCAGATTTCGCAGAAGAACAAGGAAAAATCGCAGAGGAGTCAACAAATGAGCTCATCTAAAACAATCGGAATTATCGGTGGCGGTCAGCTGGGGCAGATGATGGCCATTTCTGCTATCTACATGGGGCATAAGGTCATAGCGCTAGATCCTGCTGCGGATTGCCCTGCCTCTCGCGTGGCGGAAATCATCGTGGCGCCTTATAATGACGTGGATGCTCTGCGCCAGTTGGCTGAGCGTTGCGATGTCCTCACCTATGAGTTTGAAAATGTCGATGCTGACGGTTTGGATCTCGTTATCAAGGATGGACAACTCCCTCAAGGGACCGACCTGCTCCGCATTTCTCAAAACAGGATTTTTGAAAAGGACTTTCTTTCAAACAAGGCCCAAGTGACAGTTGCAACCTATAAGGTTGTGACTTCTAGCCAAGACTTGGCAGATATTGACTTGTCAAAAAACTATGTCCTCAAGACTGCGACTGGTGGCTACGATGGGCATGGGCAAAAGGTCATTCGCTCAGAAGCAGATTTGGAAGAAGCCTATGTCCTAGCTGACTCAGCAGACTGCGTTTTGGAAGAATTTGTTAATTTTGACCTTGAAATTTCTGTCATCGTATCAGGAAATGGCAAGGACGTGACGGTTTTCCCAGTTCAGGAAAATATCCACCGCAACAATATCCTGTCTAAGACCATTGTACCAGCTCGCATTTCAGAAAGTCTAGCAGCCAAAGCTAAAGCTATGGCAGTGCGAATCGCTGAACAGTTGAACCTGTCTGGAACCCTTTGTGTGGAAATGTTTGCGACAGCTGACGACATCATTGTCAACGAGATTGCTCCACGTCCACACAACTCGGGCCACTACTCTATCGAAGCCTGCGACTTCTCTCAGTTTGATACCCATATCTTGGGCGTTTTCGGAGCACCATTGCCAGTCATCAAACTCCATGCGCCTGCTGTCATGCTCAATGTTCTCGGTCAGCATGTCGAGGCTGCTGAAAAATATATCACAGAAAATCCAAGCGCCCACCTCCATATGTATGGTAAAATAGAAGCGAAACACAACCGCAAGATGGGACATGTGACTTTGTTTAGTGATGAACCAGATAGTGTGGATGAGTTTGGGAAAGGGATAGATTTTTAGGACAAGTCTATGATACAAATTATCGTTAATGCATTTGTTGAAAAGGAGAAGACTGGAGCAGTCGTGGAAGTCTTGTATGCTAGTGCTGATCAAGATAAGGTACAAGCTAAATATAAAGAACTAACTGTACAATACCCTGAAAACTATTTAGCTATCTATGATTTACCGCTGGATACGGATTTGAATACACTAAATAATTATCCGTCTGTGTTTATTGGGAAAGAGGAGTTTGAGTAGAAATCTTGCTTTACCTAGATAGTTTATTCCCAACAGCTTAAGAAGAAAGGAAAAATTAACAATATGATCGACCGTTACTCTCGCCCTGAGATGGCGAATATTTGGAGTGAAGAAAATAAATACCGTGCTTGGCTTGAGGTGGAAATCTTGGCTGACGAGGCATGGGCTGAGTTGGGAGAAATCCCTAAGGAAGATGTGGCTTTGATTCGCGAAAAGGCGGACTTTGACATCGACCGTATTTTGGAAATTGAGCAGGAGACTCGCCATGACGTGGTGGCTTTCACGCGTGCGGTTTCTGAGACACTTGGTGAAGAACGCAAGTGGGTTCACTATGGATTGACTTCTACCGACGTGGTGGATACGGCCTACGGTTACCTCTACAAGCAAGCCAACGATATCATCCGTCGTGACCTTGAAAACTTCACCAACATCATCGCTGATAAGGCTAAGGAGCACAAGTTTACCATCATGATGGGTCGTACCCACGGTGTGCATGCTGAACCTACAACTTTTGGTCTTAAATTGGCAACTTGGTACAGTGAAATGAAGCGTAATATCGAGCGTTTCGAGCATGCGGCTGCTGGTGTGGAAGCTGGTAAAATTTCTGGTGCGGTTGGGAACTTTGCTAACATCCCACCATTCGTTGAGCAATACGTCTGCGACAAATTGGGTATCCGTGCTCAAGAAATCTCTACACAGGTGCTTCCTCGTGACCTTCACGCTGAGTACTTTGCAGTTCTTGCTAGTATCGCAACTTCCATCGAGCGTATGGCAACAGAAATTCGTGGTCTGCAAAAATCAGAACAACGCGAAGTGGAAGAATTCTTTGCCAAAGGTCAAAAAGGGTCTTCAGCAATGCCTCACAAACGCAACCCAATCGGTTCTGAGAACATGACGGGTCTTGCGCGTGTTATCCGTGGTCACATGCTTACAGCCTATGAAAACGTGGCTCTCTGGCACGAACGTGACATTTCACACTCATCAGCTGAGCGTATTATCACACCAGATACAACCATTTTGATTGACTACATGCTCAACCGTTTCGGAAATATCGTTAAGAACTTGACAGTCTTCCCAGAAAACATGATCCGCAACATGCACTCAACTTTCGGTCTTATCTTTAGCCAACGTGCCATGTTGACCTTGATTGAAAAAGGGATGACACGTGAACAGGCTTATGACTTGGTGCAACCAAAAACAGCCTACTCGTGGGATAACCAAGTGGACTTTAAACCGCTTCTTGAGGCAGATCCAGAGGTGACATCACGCCTCACACAAGAAGAAATTGACGAAATCTTCAACCCTCTTTATTACACTAAACGAGTGGATGATATCTTTGACCGTCTTGGATTAAGATAATTAGAATAAAAATCGAAGTTCTATTACTCTATTTACTGGAGTAGAAGAACTTCGATTTTTATTTTGTCTTAAAGTACTTTTAATAAAAAATTACAATATTTTAGTAAAATTTAAACAAATTTAGTCTATCTTAATTGACATATAGAAAATATACTTTTAGCTTCATATAATAAGCATAGAAAAAGCCCAAGCAAGGCTTAGGCTTTCTTCTCAGTGATCACGGTCACATGAAATGAATTTGATTTTGTAGTAATCTGCTCGTTTATATGTTTCGCTGTATGCGAGAACTTGACCAGTAGACTCTAGTTTAGTCGTCTTGGTTTGTAAAACGGTTGGGAATTGTTCATCGACTCCGAAGACCGAAGCCGCATGTTCTGGAGTTGGAAATGCTATTTCATTGATTTCTTCAAAATGTTCATCATTCATGTGAATGTGGTAATCCAATTTGAAACGGTTATAGATAGAGCTATAATATTCAAGATTTGGATAATTTGCGTTGATGTATTGTTCTGGAATGTAAGATGTGTGGTAGATGTATACGACGCCATTCGTTTCGCGTATACGTTCAATCTTGTAGTAGAACTGGTCACCACGTAGTCCAAGTTTTTCTAAGTAGTTTAATTTGTTTCCGCGCTCAATAGAAAGGACGGTAACTTTATCATCTTTAGTTTCAAAAACTTCTACATCTGAAAACTCTACGAGTTTATGTTTGCGTGCACGTGAAACGAATGTACCCTTTCCTTGTTGACGGACAATATAGCCATCCTTGGCAAGGTCGTTTAAGGCGCGGACAACTGTGATAGAACTTACATCATACATTGCAATCAATTCAGCTTCAGTGTAGAATTTATCTCCACTGGCAAATTGACCAGAAATGATTTTGTTCTTTAACTCATCTTTAATATATTGATACTTTGGAATTGCCATGTTTTCACCTCGATTTTCCTTTTCCACTAAAGATTTTACCATAAAATTGAAAAGAATAGTAGAGTTTTGAATAAAAAAATTAGAATAATAGGGTATAAGGTTAATTTATATCGAAATTAATAGAAAAACATACATTTTTATGCATGGTTTTTAAAGGATGCTATTGTTATAAATTAGCGACTTTTATAAGTTTTTTGTGTAAAAGTTAGTTAAAAATGAAAAAAATTGTGAAAGTCTATTGACAAATTCAAAATATTGAGATATATTTACTATATCAACAAATGAAAGCGTGAACTTTAATTGTCAGAAGGTAGTAATATGACACGATTTGAGATTAGGGACGATTTCTATTTAGATGGGAAACCGTTCAAGATTTTGTCCGGCGCCATTCATTATTTTAGAATTCCTCCAGAAGATTGGTATCATTCACTCTACAACTTGAAAGCCCTTGGTTTTAATACGGTAGAGACTTATGTAGCTTGGAATTTACATGAGCCTCGTGAAGGTGAGTTTAACTTTGAAGGAGCTCAGGATTTGGAGAGATTTCTTCAGATAGCACAAGATTTGGGTCTCTATGCTATCGTTCGTCCGTCTCCCTTTATTTGTGCGGAATGGGAATTCGGTGGTTTACCGGCTTGGCTCTTAACCAAAGATATGAGAATCCGCTCATCTGACCCAGCCTATATTGAAGCTGTGGGCCGCTATTATGACCAACTCTTGTCACGATTGGTTCCACATTTATTGGACAATGGTGGCAATATCCTCATGATGCAGGTTGAAAATGAGTATGGTTCTTACGGAGAGGATAAGGTTTATCTGAGAGCGATTCGACAGTTGATGGAAGAGCGTGGCGTAACCTGTCCCCTCTTTACGTCAGATGGTCCTTGGAGAGCAACTCTGAAAGCTGGAACTTTAATCGAAGATGACCTCTTTGTAACAGGAAACTTTGGTTCTAAGGCACCTTACAACTTTTCACAGATGCAGGAATTCTTTGATGAACATGGTAAGAAATGGCCACTCATGTGTATGGAGTTCTGGGATGGCTGGTTCAATCGTTGGAAAGAACCGATTATCACACGGGATCCAAAAGAATTGGCAGATGCAGTTCGAGAGGTTTTGGAACAAGGCTCTATCAATCTCTACATGTTCCACGGTGGTACAAACTTTGGCTTCATGAATGGTTGCTCAGCTCGAGGAACCTTGGACTTGCCACAAGTTACATCTTATGATTACGATGCCCTTCTGGATGAAGAAGGAAATCCAACTGCCAAATATCTGGCAGTCAAGAAGATGATGGCGACGCATTTCCCAGAGTATCCGCAGTTGGAACCGCTCTATAAGGAAAGTATGAAAGTAAATGCTATTCCACTAGCTGAAAAAGTTTCCTTGTTTGAAACCTTGGATAGCTTATCTAGTCCTGTAGAAAGTCTCTATCCTCAAAAGATGGAGGAGCTAGGACAAAGTTATGGATACCTACTTTATCGAACAGAAACAAACTGGGATGCAGAAGAAGAAAGACTTCGTATCATCGATGGACGTGACCGTGCTCAACTCTTTGTAGATGGTCAACGAATTGCAACTCAATATCAGACGGAGATTGGAGAAGATATCTATTGTCAAGGTAATCGAAAAGGTTCTTCACAACTTGACATCTTGATAGAAAATATGGGGCGTGTCAACTATGGTCACAAGTTCTTAGCTGATACGCAGCGTAAAGGAATCCGAACAGGTGTCTGCAAGGATTTACACTTCTTACTTAATTGGAAACAATATCCACTACCACTGGATAATCCTAAGAAAATTGATTTTTCAAAAGGATGGACAGAAGGACAGCCAGCCTTTTACGCTTATGACTTTACAGTCGAGGAGCCGAAAGATACTTACCTAGACTTATCTGAGTTTGGTAAGGGAGTTGCTTTTGTCAATGGGCAGAATCTAGGACGTTTTTGGAACGTCGGCCCAACTCTCTCGCTTTATATTCCTCATAGCTATCTCAAGGAAGGTGCTAACCGCATCATCATCTTTGAAACAGAAGGTGAATATAAAGAAGAGATTCATTTAACTCGTAAACCTACACTAAAACATATAAAGGGGGAAAACTTATGACAATTGTAGGATGCCGTATCGATGGACGTTTGATCCACGGACAAGTAGCCAATCTTTGGGCTGGAAAACTAAATGTTTCACGTATTATGGTTGTAGATGACGAAGTTGTCAACAATGACGTTGAAAAGAGTGGTTTGAAACTTGCGACACCACCAGGTGTGAAATTGAGTATTTTGCCAATTGAAAAAGCGGCAGCCAATATTCTTGCTGGTAAATACGATAGCCAACGTCTCTTTATCGTGGCTCGTAAACCAGACCGCTTCCTTGGTTTGGTAGAAGCAGGTGTACCACTTGAAACCCTTAATGTTGGGAACATGTCTCAAACACCAGAAACTCGTGCCATCACACGTTCTATCAACGTAGTGGACAAGGATGTGGAGGATTTCCACAAATTGGCAGAAAAAGGTGTTAAACTTACTGCTCAAATGGTTCCAAATGATCCAGTTTCAGACTTTTTGAGCTTATTAAAATAGGAAAAAATTTTTAGGAGGTCATTGTTATGATACAATGGTGGCAAATTTTACTTCTCACTTTGTACTCAGCTTATCAAATCTGTGATGAGTTGACGATCGTTTCATCTGCAGGTTCCCCTGTATTTGCTGGTTTCATTACTGGTTTAATCATGGGAGATGTGACTACTGGTCTGCTTATCGGTGGTAACTTGCAACTGTTCGTTCTTGGGGTTGGTACCTTCGGTGGTGCTTCTCGTATCGACGCAACTTCTGGTGCGGTTCTTGCGACAGCCTTCTCTGTTTCACAAGGAATTGACACAGCACTTGCGATTACAACAATCGCTGTGCCAGTAGCAGCTCTCTTGACTTACTTCGACGTTCTTGGTCGTATGACTACTACTTTCTTTGCTCACCGTGTGGATGCTGCAATTGAACGCTTTGACTACAAAGGTATTGAACGCAACTACCTACTTGGTGCGATTCCTTGGGCTCTATCTCGTGCCCTTCCAGTCTTCTTCGCCCTTGCCTTTGGTGGTGCCTTTGTACAATCAGTTGTAGACTTCGTTAAAGAATACCAATGGGTTGCAGATGGTTTGACACTTGCAGGACGTATGCTTCCAGGTCTTGGATTTGCAATCTTGCTTCGTTACCTTCCAGTTAAACGTAACCTTCACTACCTTGCTATGGGATTCGGTTTGACAGCTATGTTGACTGTTCTTTACTCATACGTAACAGGTCTTGGTGGCGCTGTTGCTGGTATCGTAGGTACTCTACCTAAAGATGTGGCTGAAAAAATTGGTTTCGTGAACAACTTTAAAGGTTTGTCTATGATTGGTATCTCTATCGTAGGTATCTTCCTTGCAGTGCTTCACTTCAAAAATAGCCAAAAAGTAGCTGTGGTAGCACCTTCTACACCATCAGAAAGTGGGGAAATCGAAGATGACGAATTCTAATTACAAACTAACAAAAGAAGATTTTAATCAAATCAATAAACGTAGCTTGTTTACTTTCCAATTGGGTTGGAACTACGAACGTATGCAAGCTTCTGGTTACCTATACATGATCTTGCCTCAATTGCGTAAAATGTATGGGGATGGAACTCCTGAATTGAAAGAAATGATGAAAGTTCATACTCAATTCTTCAATACTTCACCATTCTTCCACACCATTATCGCTGGTTTTGACCTTGCCATGGAAGAAAAAGATGGTGTGGGTTCAAAAGATGCCGTTAACGGTATCAAGACAGGTTTGATGGGACCATTCGCTCCTCTTGGAGATACAATCTTTGGTTCACTTGTACCTGCTATCATGGGATCTATCGCAGCAACTATGGCTATCGCTGGCCAACCTTGGGGTATCTTCCTTTGGATCGCAGTTGCAGTTGCTTATGACATCTTCCGTTGGAAACAGTTGGAATTTGCCTACAAAGAAGGGGTTAACCTTATCAACAACATGCAAAGTACTTTGACAGCTTTGATTGACGCTGCATCTGTACTTGGTGTCTTCATGATGGGTGCTCTTGTAGCAACAATGATCAACTTTGAAATTTCTTATAAATTGCCAATCGGTGAAAAGATGATTGACTTCCAAGACATCTTGAACCAAATCTTCCCACGTTTGCTTCCAGCAATCTTTACTGCCTTTATCTTCTGGTTGCTTGGTAAGAAAGGTATGAACTCTACTAAAGCTATCGGTATTATTATCGTACTTGCTTTGGTTCTTTCTGCCCTTGGTCACTTTGCACTTGGAATGGGAGCTAAATAAGCTTTATGGTGAAATCATTAATTTTGGTGAGTCATGGTCGCTTCTGTGAAGAACTTAAAGGTAGCACTGAAATGATCATGGGTCCACAAGACAATATTCATGCAGTGGCTCTTCTTCCAGAAGATGGCCCAGAAGACTTTACTGCAAAATTTGAAGCTGCTATTGAAGGATTGGATGATTTCCTAGTCTTTGCGGATCTTCTCGGTGGAACACCATGTAACGTGGTAAGCCGTTTGATTATGGAAGGTCGTGATATTGACCTTTACGCAGGGATGAATCTTCCAATGGTGATTGAATTTATCAATGCGAGCCTTACAGGCGCAGATGCGGACTATAAGAGCCGTGCTGCAGAAAGCATTGTGAAAGTTAATGACCTGTTAGCGGGCTTCGATGATGACGAAGATGAATAATACTCTTCGAAAATCTCTTCAAACTACGTCAACGTCGCCTTGCCGTACTCAAGTACAGCCTGCGGCTAGTTTCCTAGTTTGCTCTTTGATTTTCATTGAGTATACGATGTGATAACGTGAAAATCGTTAGAGAATATACATGGGAATGGGGCTTACTCCCATTCCCATATTTAATAGAAAAAGAGGAACTCAATGTTACATTATACAAAAGAAGACTTGATCGAATTGGGTGCAGAAATCACTACACGTGAAATCTACCAACAACCAGATGTATGGAAAGAAGCTTTTGAAGCTTATCAAGTAAAACGTGAAGAAATTGCAGCCTTTCTACAAGGGATTGCTGATAAACATGACTATATCAAGGTTATCTTGACAGGTGCTGGGACTTCTGCTTATGTGGGAGATACCTTGGCACCTTACTTTAAGGAAGTCTATGACGAACGCAAATGGAATTTCAATGCTATTGCAACAACAGATATCGTTGCCAATCCAGAAACTTATTTGAAAAAAGATGTGGCGACTGTCCTTGTATCTTTTGCTCGTAGTGGGAACTCGCCTGAAAGTGTGGCGACTGTTGATTTGGCCAAGGCCTTGGTGGATGAGCTTTATCAAGTGACGATTACTTGTGCAGCAGATGGTAAATTGGCTCTTCAAGCTCATGGAGATGACCGCAATCTTTTGCTTTTGCAACCAGCTGCTTCTAATGATGCTGGCTTTGCCATGACTTCTAGCTTTACGTCTATGATGTTAACAGCTCTCTTGGTCTTTGATCCTACAGAATTTGCTGTTAAAGCTGAACGTTTTGAAGTTGTATCTAGTCTTGCCCGTAAAATTCTAGACAAGGCAGAAGATGTCAAAGAGCTTGTTGATTTAGACTTTAATCGTGTCATCTATCTAGGCGCTGGTCCTTTCTTTGGACTTGCTCATGAAGCTCAGCTCAAGATTTTGGAACTGACTGCTGGTCAAGTTGCGACTATGTATGAAAGCCCAGTCGGCTTCCGTCACGGTCCAAAATCTCTTATCAACGAAGATACAGTTGTTTTGGTCTTTGGTACAACGACAGATTACACTCGTAAGTACGACTTGGACTTGGTTCGTGAAGTTGCTGGTGACCAGATTGCTCGTCGTGTTGTGCTTTTGAGTGATCAAGCCTTTGGTCTTGAAAATGTCAAAGAAGTGGCCCTTGGTTGTGGCGGTGTCTTGAATGATATTTACCGTGTCTTCCCTTATATCGTTTATGCCCAACTCTTTGCCCTATTGACTTCACTTAAAGTAGAAAATAAACCTGATACACCGTCTCCTACAGGTACAGTAAACCGTGTGGTACAAGGTGTTATCATCCACGAATATCAAAAGTGATACGGCGTTTATAGATTCTTGATAAAGGAGTTTGTAAATCATACAAGTAAACCATAGATTGTCAGTAGGCTTTCTATGGTTTGTTTGCTTGAGAGAAATAGAAAAAGGAGAACAGAATGAAAGCATACACAGAGCGTGTGTTTGGAAATGTTGAGGGACAAGATGTCTTGGCCTATCAATTTGAGACAGACGGTGGCTACCAACTTGAAGTTATGACTTATGGTGCGACCATCTTGCGCTATGTCGCACCTGACAAGGCTGGAAATTTTGCCAATGTTATTTTGGGCTTTGATGACTTTGATAGCTATGTAGGCAATAGTCCTAAGCATGGTGCAAGTGTGGGTCCTGTGGCAGGTCGTATCGCAGGTGCGAGTTTTGAATTAAATGGTAAGACCTATGATCTTGAGGTCAACAATGCTAGCAACTGTAACCACAGTGGTTCAACTGGTTGGGATTCGAGCTTGTTTGAATTGGTTGAAGTGAGCGACCATGGCTTGACCCTCTACACAGAGCGTACAGATGGGACAGGAGGATTTCCTGGCAATCTCAAGATTTGGATCAGTTACCACTTAGAAGAAACTGGTGCCTACGAAATCAGCTACAAGGTGACGACCGATCAGGATACGCTGGTCAATCCAACCAACCACAGCTATTTCAACTTGTCTGGTGATTTCACAAAGACGATTGACCGTCATGTTTTCCAACTAAACACAGAGGGTATTTACCCAATCGCTCCAGACGGTGTTCCTGCCAAAACTCCAGATGCAAATCGTGATGTTGTCAAACACATCTACAATGGTGCCTTGTTGAAGGACATCTTTGCAGAAGAAGATGAACAAATCCAACTGGTATCTGGTTTGGATCATCCATTTGCCCTTCCTGCAGGTCATGATAATGCTGGATTCCTTTATGACCAAAACTCAGGTCGTTTCCTGCTCTTCAAGACAGAGGCTCCTTGCCTTGTGGTCTACACAGCAAACTTTGTGGATGAAAGTGTCATCATAGGAGGTCAGCCAATGCTACAGCACAATGGGATTGCTCTTGAAGCGCAGGTTTTACCAGATGCCATTCACAGTGACCTTAAAGACCAAGTCATTCTTAAAGCCGGTCAAACCTTCACTAGTAAGACACGTTATGAGCTTGTTGTTAAGTAAAGGATGAAGTTTATACTTTTCGGGGGGAATATCATTTGCCTCATGACATTAGTAGAAACGGACAAATAATAGGAAAATATGATATAATTGTGCGTTGAGAAGTATTTATCAAGATACGATTCAAAAGATATAAGGAGTAAACAATGAAGAAAATTGTATTTGCTAGTGCCTTGGCTTTGACCTTGGCAGGGGCAGTTTTGACAACTGATGTTTTTGCTAATGACAGATTGGTGGCAACACAATCTGCTGATGGTAGAAATGAAAATGTTTTGAGTTCAGAAGTGTTAAATCCTTCTAGTGGCAACGTTTTAGTTGGGATTAAGGGAGAATTTTTAACCCCAGATAAACAAGCTATTTTGGATGCGATTAATAAGATTCGTAAGGAAGCAGCTGATGAAGGTTTGGTAGATAAGTATGTCCCTATCAAATGGTCTACTGATCTTGAGAAAACTGCTTTTGTACGCGCTACTGAGGTGTCAGTAACTCTGAAACCTGAGCGTCTTTCTACGAAAGAAATCTGGACTGCTTTTCCATCTAGTAATAGTATAAGAGGAGAAGCATTAGATGTGAACTATGAAGGTTTTCTAAAAGCAATTGAAAACTGGCATGCTGAGAAGGCGAATTATGTAGCGAAAAAGAAGGGTGGAACATCTAAAGAATTTACAGGTTATTATGAGGTTTTGATCAATTCTAAATTCACCTATGTGGGACTTGCAGCATTTAGAAATTCAGCTAGTTCTCAGAAAGTGGCAACGATTTCTATAGCTTTAGGTGATGATGCTTCTTCAGAGGAATTAGCTGGTGGATATGGTTCTGCTATTCAGTATACAGAAGTGACTGAATCAAACCTTTCAACAGTTAAAAGTAAAGCTACGGTTGTAGAAAAACCGCTGAAAGACTTTAGAACATCTACATCTAGTCAGTCTGGTTGGGTGAAGTCTAATGGGAAATGGTATTTTTATGAGTCTGGTGATGTGAAGACAGGCTGGGTAAAAACAGGTGGTAAATGGTACTACTTGAATGATTTAGGTGTCATGCAGACTGGATTTGTAGAAGTTGATGGAGCATGGTATTTCCTTGATAGTTCTGGCGCGATGTTTACAGGCTGGGGAACAGATGGTAGTAGATGGTTCTACTTTGATGGTTCAGGAGCTATGAAGACAGGCTGGTACCAGGAAAATGGTACTTGGTATTATCTTGATCAATCAGGTATCATGAAGACAGGTTGGTTTAAAGTTGGTCAATACTGGTACTATGCATATGGTTCAGGAGCTTTGGCTGTGAACACAACAACACCAGATGGTTATAATGTAAATGGCAATGGTGAATGGGTAAACTAGGCTGAAAATAGCAAGTCATAGGTACAGTATTTATCTTACTTACCAAAAAGAATGAATAATAAGAAAGAGGTTGATGGCGAACATTGACCTCTTTTGGTTAGAACATAGGCTTCAAGTTGTCTGACTTGACTTTCTTGATGGAAATTATATAATAGTTGTAATAATATATATTACAACAAAGGAGACATCCTATGACCTATGAATATAAGAGCCACATTTATTTAGCAGAGGCAGTTTTAAATGTAAAGGACTTGGTCAGCCAAACAGTCTTTTATCAGCAAATTATTGGTTTAGAAATCCTATCTCAAACGGAGACAGAGACCGTTTTAGGAATTGATGGAAAAGCCTTGGTACAGCTGATTCAAGCGCAAGAGAGCGGTGAAGTAAGGGGACATTATGGTCTTTACCATCTGGCTATTCTCTTGCCGACACGCAAGGTTTTGGCGGATGTCTTAAAACACCTGACAGATTTACAGATTCCTCTTGTCGGCGGTGCAGACCACGGTTACAGTGAGGCCCTTTATTTGGAGGATTTGGAGGGAAATGGCATTGAACTCTATCGAGATAAGCCGGTTTCCACATGGGATATTCGAGAAGACGGTCGTATTATAGGGGTCACTGAGACTCTTGCGGCACAGGATATCTATGAGTTGGGGGAAAGAGTAGAGCCCTTTACTTTAGCAGAGGGTACGAGAATGGGGCATATCCATTTGTCCGTCAAGGATAGTCGAAAGTCCAGCCAGTTTTATCAAAAGGTGTTAGGGTTAGAGGATAAATTCAGTGTACCTAGTGCTAGTTGGATTGCAGCTGGGGATTACCATCATCATTTAGCAGTCAATGAATGGGGAGGAAAAGGCCTGGCTCCGCGTAAGCAAGGCTTGCCAGGTTTGGCCTACTATGTCATCGAAGTTGCTCGTAAAGAAGAACTGTTAACGATTGCCCAGCGAGCACAAGAAGTTGATGCACCAATCAAATGGCTGACATCGAGCCGGTTGGAAATCACAGACCCAGACGGAATTGTGACCCGTATTCGTTTAGCAAGATAGACAGGCTGTAATCACCAAGTCCTTTGGCGACAACGTTGTCCTAGCTGGCAATCCTGAGCGTGTGATTAAGGAGATACCTGTTAAATAGAAGTAGAAGAGGCTGGGAAAAACTCAATTTCAGGAAAAATGAAGTAAATCTTTCACCAATAAAACGCATAATATCAAGGCTGTTCATTCATTACCTGATATTATGCGTTTTTCTGATTTCAAAGACGTTTTACTCAGCCTCTTTTTGTAGGTTTGATACTTGAAGTCACTCTTCTTTATCATTATGGAATTGCTCCATATAGTTGAGTGGTTTAGATGGTGGTGTTTGTCTAACATAAAAAATTCATAATGGATAGCGAAATAGATATGACAACACTTTGAGATATTATCATAAATCTTTTTTATGGTCACAATAGAAAATATATATTAGTCAAGCTAGAAGATTCGTAGTAGAATAATTAGCAAATAAAAGCAAAGGGGTTATTTTATGAAATTAGTTAATTTATGGTCAAAACTTTCACTCGGTTTGCAATTATTGCTAGCTTTGATTTTAGGTGTTATTTTTGCAGTAATCTGGCCACAATTTGCAAATTTTTATCAATTTCTAGGACAAGCGTTTATTAAATTGGTGAACATGGTCATTATTCCACTGATATTTCCAATTATAGTAGTTGCAGTGGCTAGTGTTATTGGAAAAAAATCGTTTGGTAAAATTTTAACGAAGACCTTACTCTACTTTTTTGCTGTTACAACTGTGATTACTTTGTTATTTGTATTTTCTAGTTATTATTTGGGATTTGGACAAGGTGTGAATATTGGTCAAACTGGTGGTAATATCGATGGGATAGCTAATAATGTCCAATTGAGTGAGTTTTTACTTGGTTTTATTCCTTCAAATATTGTGAAGTCAATTTCAGAAGGATCTCTTCTTCCAATTATTGTTTTTGCTATTTTTCTTGGTTATGGAATTGGTAGCTTGAAGAGTGATAAAACCAAAAAAATTCTTGAAGGTTTCCAGATCTGGATTGAAGCTATTTATAAAATTGTAACTGTTATTGTAAAATTATCTCCTATCGGAATCTTTGGCTTTATTGCAAAAGATGTCGCTAGTACAGGAATTGATAAGTTAGTTGGACTTGGTCAATTTGTTATCGGAACTTATTTGGCTTATGGAGTTCTCATTTTAGTTATTTTCCCTCTGATTGCCTCTATTTTTAAAGTTCCATATTTGACTGCTTTTCGTGAAAATTGGAGCCTCTTGACTCTAGCATTTATTTCAGGTAGTTCGAGTGTTGTGTTGCCGTCCTTATTGAAGGATTTAAAGAAACAGGGACATGATGAGAATACGATTGATTTGGTGGTTCCTTTAGGATATACCTTTAATCTAGAAGGAGCAGCTGTCTATTTTTCAGTAGCTACTATTTTTATCGCACATGCCTACGGTATCCAATTTTCATTATCAAGCCTCTTCTTTACAGTTTTACTTTTGACCTTGATTGGGAAAACTGCAGCTACTGTTCCATCAGGAGCTATCGTAGTTTTGTTGGCAGCAGCACCCCAGCTTGGATTGCCAGTAGAAGGAGTAGCCTTGATTTTTGCAGTTGATTTCTTTGTGAATGCTGGTCGTACAATGATCAATGTTTTGGGTCAAATTTTAACGGTCAGTGTCATTGAAAAAACAGAAGGTTATAGTTTAGAGGAAGACAAGCAACATCAATTGTCAGTTAATTTTTCTTAAAGGAGATAGGAGTTATGAGTAACGCAAAAGTTTATGTGATTCATGAAAATATTGAATGGACACAGCATTTAGTAAAATGGTTAGAAAAAATACAAGTACCTTATGAATTATGGGATTTATCGAGTGGGATATTAGATCTTCAAAGCCCACCTCCACAAGGAATTTTTTATAATAGGATGTCCGCATCTTCTCATACGAGAGGGCATCGCTATGCACCAGAGTTTACGGAACAGGTGCTTACATGGCTAGAGGCTCATGGACGTAAAGTAGTTAATGGAACTGGAGCCATTAACCTAGAAATCAGTAAGGTGAAACAATATTTGAAATTAAATGAATCTGGTATTGAAACTCCAGCAACAGTTGCTGTTTTGGGACCGGAAAATATTATTGAAGCAGCAAGAAAATTGAATATCTATCCTTTGATTACCAAGCATAATAGAGCAGGAAAAGGATTAGGAGTGCAACTTTTCCAAAATGAAGAAGAACTAGAAGCTTATGTTAATAGTTCTGCTTTTGAACCTTCAGTAGATGGTATTACCTTGTTGCAGGCTTATATTAAACCAAGTGATGGTCGTATCCGTCGTTCAGAGTTTATCAATCAGAAGTTCCTTTATACTGTTTCAATTGATTCTTCAGATGGTTTCCAACTTTGTCCAGCAGATGGTTGTCAAATCAGTAAGAGACCAGAACAACTGGAAACTTCTGAAAAATTCCAAATTACAGATCCTCTACCAGAATCTCAAAAAGAAGCTTATGAAGACTTCCTTAAAAATGCTCATATTGATGTGGCAGCTATAGAATGGGTTCAATCAGAAAGCGGAGATATTTATGTGTATGATGTAAATACCAATACAAACTATAATCCTACAGCGGAACAGAATGCTGACATCTTTGCTCATCAACATCTGGCTGAATATTTAAAGAGGGAGTTAGAAACTCTTTATAGTGAATGATCATCTTGGAAGTTGATCTTTTAAAAATTTGATAATAACTTCTAGATAGAGTAAGACATAAATACTTTTCTTTCAAGGTAACAGTTATCAGCAACACCTACTAATATATAACGCCCCCTCTGCAGATTTTAATTACAGAGGGGTTACGTTTGTGATGTTTACTCTAATTCCTTATGATTTATGAAATCACTTAGTGTTGAGAATTCCAAGAATACTGATATTTTTTCTCCTCAGTTCCTCAACTTCCTCCTTGACACTTGGTCAGCTTTTGATACAATAGTACAAAATCAGAGGAGATGGCTTATGATTCAGAAACATGCGATTCCCATTTTAGAGTTTGATAACAATCCTCAGGCGGTCATCATGCCCAATCACGAGGGTTTAGACTTAAAGTTACCAAAGAAGTGCATCTATGCATTTTTGGAAGAGGAGATTGACCGCTATGCGAGGGAAGTAGGGGCGGATTGTGTCGGCGAATTCGTTTCTGCTACCAAGACCTATCCAGTCTATGTCGTGAACTACAAGGGTGAGGAAATTTGTCTGGCTCAGGCTCCTGTGGGTTCCGCTCCAGCGGCCCAGTTTATGGATTGGTTGATTGGTTACGGTGTGGAGCAGATTATTTCAACCGGAACCTGTGGTGTGCTGGCTGATATAGAGGAAAATGCCTTTCTAGTCCCTGTGCGCGCTCTGCGAGATGAAGGAGCTAGTTATCACTATGTGGCACCTTCTCGTTATATGGAAATTCAGGCAGAGGCTATTGCTGCTATTGAGCGAGTGTTGGAAGCCAGAGGGATTTCCTATGAAGAAGTCATGACCTGGACGACAGACGGTTTTTACCGAGAAACGGCTGAAAAGGTGGCTTATCGTAAGGAAGAGGGCTGTGCTGTTGTGGAGATGGAGTGTTCTGCACTTGCGGCAGTAGCCCAGCTGCGTGGGGTTCTCTGGGGAGAATTGTTGTTCATAGCTGATTCCTTAGCAGACTTGGACCAGTACGATAGTCGTGACTGGGGTTCAGAAGCTTTCGAGAAGGCCTTGGAACTCTGCCTTGAGATAACTTCTCAGATATAGATACTCTTCTTCTTTTTATGGTACAATGGATGTATGTTATTCAAATTATTTGTGAAAAAAATTGAAAGGGTCTTGGGTGGACTTTCACCAGCTCGTCGCATTTTTTTAAGTTTCGCTGGAGTTATTGTTATAGGTTCTCTCCTTTTGAGTTTGCCTTTTGTTCAGGCGAGTGGTTCGCAGGCTACTTATTTTGACCATCTTTTTACGACGGTGTCCATGGTCTGTGTGACTGGCCTTTTTACGCAACCGGTAGCTACTACCTATAATGTCTGGGGGCAGTTGATTTGTATGCTCTTGATACAGATTGGTGGTCTGGGGCTCATGACTTTTATCGGGGTCTTTTATATTCAGGGGAAGCAAAAGCTCAGTCTTCGCAGTCGTGAAACTATTCAGGAAAGCTTTAGTTACGGGGAGACTCGGTCGCTGAAGGCCTTTATGCGGTCCATCTTTTTGACGACTTTTCTGGTGGAGGGCTTGGGTGCCTTCCTGCTAAGTTTTCGTTTTATTCCTGAGTTCGGCTGGGGACGAGGCATTTTCACCTCTATCTTTTTAGCCATTTCAGCCTTTTGTAATGCTGGTTTTGATAATTTCGGCAGTAGCAGTTTAGTGGCTTTTCAGACGGATCCCTTGATCAATCTGGTTATTGCTGGCTTGATTATCACAGGTGGTCTTGGCTTTATGGTTTGGTTTGACTTGGCAACCCAGTTTGACAAGAAGAAAAAACGCCGTCTGCGTTTCCACACCAAGCTAGTCCTCTTCTTGACTGTAGGGATTTTGCTGTTTGGGACAGTATCTACACTCTTTACGGAATGGCACAATCCAGGAACCATTGGCAATCTCAGCGTTCCAGAGAAAGTGCTGGTTAGTTTTTTCCAAACTGTCAGCATGAGAACAGCTGGTTTTGCTTCTATTGATTACACCCAAGCTCGGCCTGTGACCTTGTTTATCTATATCTTACAGATGTTTCTCGGTGGGGCGCCTGGCGGGACGGCTGGGGGGCTCAAGATTACAACTTTCTTTGTCTTGTTGGTCTTTGCGCGTAGTGAGTTGCTGGGCTTGCCTCATGCCAATGTTGCGCAGAGAACTATTGAGGCTCGAACAGTCCAAAAATCCTTTAGTGTCTTCATTATCTTTTTGATGACCTTCTTGTTGGGCTTGATGTTGTTAGGAATTACGGCAGAAGGAACACCGCGATTTATTTACCTCATGTTTGAGACCATTTCAGCCCTTGCGACAGTTGGGGTCACGGCAAATCTGACGCCAGAATTGGGCAAGCTAGCTCTTAGCATCGTCATGGTGCTCATGTTTATTGGCCGTATCGGTCCTTTGACCTTGTTGGTTAGTCTAGCAGATTACCAGCCTGATAAGAAAGATTTGATTCAGTATATGAAAGCAGATATTAGTATTGGATAAGAAAGGAAGAACGATGTCAGATCGTACGATTGGAATTTTAGGTTTGGGGATTTTCGGGAGTAGTGTCCTTGCGGCCCTCGCCAAGCAAGATATGAATATCATTGCTATTGATGACCACGCAGAGCACATCAATCAATTTGAGCCAGTTTTGGCGCGTGGAGTTGTTGGAGATATCACAGATGAGGAACTTCTCAGAACTGCTGGAATTGATACCTGTGATACGGTTGTAGTGGCAACAGGGGAAAATCTAGAGTCGAGTGTGCTTGCAGTCATGCATTGTAAGAGTTTGGGGGTACCACGGGTTATTGCTAAGGTCAAAAGCCAGACAGCCAAGAAGGTACTAGAAAAAATCGGTGCCGACTCGGTGATTTCACCTGAGTATGAAATGGGGCAGTCTCTAGCGCAGACCATTCTCTTTCATAACAATGTTGATGTCTTTCAGCTGGATAAAAATGTGTCTATTGTGGAGATGAAGATTCCTAGTGTTTGGGCAGGTCAAAGTCTGAGCCAGCTAGATTTACGTGGCAAATATAACCTCAATGTCCTAGGATTTCGTGAACAAGAAAATTCACCCTTGGATGTCCAGTTTGGCCCCAATGACCTCTTGAAGGTGGATGCCTATATCTTGGCGGTAATAAATAACCAGTATCTAGATGACTTGGCAGAATTAAATTCGTAAAAAAAATTAATATAAGTATTTTATAAGAGGGATTTAAGAAAAATTTTAACTTTTTCTTAATCCTTTTTAATTTTAGGAGATTATACTAGAGTCATCAAATAAAGAAAAACTCTAAGGAGAATCCTATGAAATTCAATCCAAATCAAAGATATACTCGCTGGTCTATTCGCCGTCTTAGTGTCGGTGTTGCCTCAGTTGTTGTGGCTAGTGGCTTCTTTGTCCTAGTTGGCCAACCAAGTTCAGTACGTGCTGATGTAGTCAATCCAACCCCTGCTCAAGTCGTACCAGACGCTGCTTCAGTGAGTGAAAAGAGCGACTTGCCAGCAGAGGTTCTCAAGAAAGTAGTCGATACAGCTCTTTCTTCAGAACAGGTAGACTCAACACCTAAAGCAAGTTTGGATGCTACAAGCTCTCCAGAAAAAGTGAATGTAGCTGATAAAGACCAAGTGGTAGCGCCAAAAGAAGAAGGGCAAGCAAAACCAGAATCTAAGAAAGCAACAGAAGATGCGGTTAAGTCTGCGACAAGTCCTGCGCCTACAGTTTCTGGACAAGACCGTGAAGCAAATGAAGCTCAACCAGCAACCACTCCAGCTGAAGTGCAAAAGGGCGTGGCTGACAATACTAAAGACACAGTAGATGTTCCAGCTACTTACTTGGACAAGGCTAACTTCCCTGGCCCATTCACAGCTGGTGTCAACCAAGTCATTCCATACGAATTCTTCGCCGGAGACGGCATGTTGACTCGCCTTATCTTGAAAGCTTCAGACAAGGCTCCATGGTCAGATAACGGTTCAGCTAAAAATCCTGCTCTCCCACCAGTAGAGAAATTGGGCAAAGGTCTTTACTTCTACGAAGTGGATTTGGCTGGCACTCAAGGTAAATCTGATAAAGAGCTTCTTGACCTCTTGAAACAAAACGGCACTCAAAGTTATAAAGCTACTATCAAAGTGTACGGTGCGAAAGATGGCAAGGCAGACTTGAGCAACATTGTAGCGACTAAAGATTTGAATGTTAATTTGAATGGCTTGACTACCCCAGCTGAAGTTCAAAAAGGTGTAGCTGACAACACTAAAGACACAGTAGATGTCCCAGCTACTTACTTGGATAAAGCCAACTTCCCTGGTCCATTTACAGCTGGTGTTAACCAAGTCATTCCATACGAATTTTTCGCTGGCGACGGCATGTTGACTCGTCTTATCTTGAAAGCCTCAGACAAGGCTCCATGGTCAGACAACGGTTCAGCTAAAAATCCTGCTCTTCCACCAGTAGAAAAATTAGGCAAAGGCCTTTACTTCTATGAAGTGGATTTGGCAGGTACTCAAGGCAAATCAGACAAAGATTTGTTAGACTTGTTGAAACAAAACGGTACGCAAAGTTATAAAGCTACTATCAAGGTGTATGGTGCAAAAGATGGCAAGGCAGATTTGAGTAATCTTGTAGCAACTAAAGATTTGGATATCAACTTGAACGGCTTAACCACTCCAGCTGAAGTCCAAAAAGGCGTGGCTGACAATACCAAAGACACAGTAGATGTTCCAGCTACTTACTTGGACAAAGCCAACTTCCCTGGTCCATTCACAGCTGGTGTTAATCAAGTTATCCCATACGAATTTTTCGCTGGTGACGGTATGTTGACTCGCCTTATCTTGAAGGCCTCAGACAAGGCTTCATGGTCAGACAACGGCTCAGCTAAAAATCCCGCCCTTCCACCAGTAGAAAAATTGGGCAAAGGCCTTTACTTCTATGAAGTGGCCTTGGCCGGCACCCAAGGTAGATCTGATAAAGAGCTTCTAGACCTCTTGAAACAAAATGGTACACAAAGCTACAAAGCTACCATCAAAGTGTACGGTGCGAAAGACGGCAAGGCCGACTTGAGCAACCTCGTAGCGACTAAGAATTTGACAGTAAACTTGAACGGACATCTGCAGTCAGGTTTCGTCCCTTCTTCTAACGGTTCAGCTATGCCGGCTCCAATGATGAATAGTCATCAAGATGCATCTAATATGAAATCTCAAATGCCAGCTGCTAGCCAGGATAAGATGATGCCTAACAAAGAGCAGGACAAAACCATGAATGCTAGCCAGTCTATGGCAACACCAAGTATGAAACAAGATCAAGCTCCAGCAGCCTCAAGCAAAATGTCTGATGAAGGCAAGATGGCATCTAATAACAAGGAGTCAAGTCCGATGATGGCTACTCAAATGAAAGACCAAAAAGACATGCTTCCATATACTGGTGAAGCCCAAACATCAATGGCTACTATTGGATTCTTTGGATTAGCTTTGGCCGGACTTCTAGGTGGTCTCGGTTTGAAAGCTAAAAAAGAGGAAAATGACTAGTCTAGTTACAGACTTTCTATCTAGGATTTGAAAAATCCAGATATCGTTTAGAATGTTCGTAAAGAGATTAAAATAGTGTTATACTATTGTGGTATAGCACTGTTTTTTTCAAAGGAGAGACAGATGGGAAAGACAATTTTACTCGTTGACGACGAGGTAGAAATCACAGATATTCATCAACGTTATCTGGTTCAGGCAGGATATCAGGTTTTGGTAGCTCATGATGGGGTAGAGGCCTTGGAAATCTTCAAGCGAAAAGCGATTGATTTGATTATTACAGATATCATGATGCCTAGGATGGATGGTTATGATTTGATTAGCGAAGTTCAGTATCAATCTCCGGATCAGCCTTTTCTCTTTATCACGGCTAAGACCAGTGAGCAGGACAAGATTTACGGCCTGAGCTTGGGAGCAGATGACTTTATTGCCAAGCCCTTTAGCCCTCGTGAGCTGGTTTTGCGTGTCCACAATATCTTGCGTCGCCTTCATCGTGGAGGTGAGACAGAAGTCGTCAGTCTCGGCGATTTACGGATGAATCACGCTAGTTATGAGGTCAAAGTCGGAGATGTGGCGCTTGATTTGACCGTCAAATCCTTCGAACTTCTATGGCTTCTAGCCAGCAATCCAGAGCGAGTTTTTTCTAAGACAGACCTCTATGAAAAGGTCTGGCAGGAAGACTATGTGGATGACACTAATACCTTGAATGTTCATATTCATGCTCTTCGACAGGAGTTGGCTAAACATGCTAGTGCAGAAACACCGACCATCAAAACCGTCTGGGGTTTGGGCTACAAAATTGAGAAAGCACGAGGTAGTTAATGAAATTAAAAAGTTATATTTTAGTGGGGTATATCATTTCAACACTCCTAACGATTATCGTGGTCTTTTGGGCCATCCAGCGAATGTTAATTGAAGAAAGAGAAATTTATTTCCTAGTGGGGATGACTCTCATGGCTAGTTTTGTCGGTGCTGGGATTAGTCTCTTTCTCCTATCGCCGGTCTTTACTTCATTGGGCAAACTCAAGGAACATGCCAAGCGGGTAGCGGACAAGGACTTTCCATCAAATCTGGAGGTTCAAGGCCCTTTAGAATTTCAGCAATTAGGCCAAGCTTTTAATGAAATGTCCCATGATTTGCGGGCGACATTTGATTCCTTGGAAGAAAGCGAGCGAGAAAAGGGCTTGATGATTGCTCAGCTATCGCATGATATCAAGACCCCCATCACTTCAATCCAAGCGACGGTAGAAGGGATTTTGGACGGGGTTATCAAGGAGTCGGAGCAAGCTCATTATCTAGCAACCATTGGACGCCAGACGGAAAGACTCAATAAACTGGTTGAAGAGTTGAATTTTTTGACTCTAAACACAGCTAGAAATCAGGTGGAAACTGCCAGCAAAGACAGTATTTTTCTGGACCAGCTCTTGATTGAGTGCATGAGTGAATTTCAGTTCTTGATTGAGCAGGAGGAGCGGGATGTCCATTTGCAGGTAATCCCAGAATCTGCTCGGATTGAAGGAGATTATGCCAAACTTTCTCGTATCTTGGTGAATCTGGTCAATAATGCTTTTAAATACTCAGCTCCAGGAACCAAGTTGGAAGTGGTGGCTAAGCTGGAAAATAACCAGCTTTCAATCAGTGTGACCGATGAGGGACAAGGCATTGCTCCAGAGGATTTGGAGAATATTTTCAAACGACTCTATCGTGTCGAAACTTCGCGTAACATGAAAACAGGTGGTCATGGCCTAGGCCTTGCAATTGCGCGTGAATTGGCCCATCAATTGGGTGGGGAAATTACAGTCAGCAGCCAGTACGGTCTAGGAAGCACCTTTACCCTTCTTCTTAACCTCTCTGGAAATGAAAATAAAGCTTAAACCCCCTTTACAAATCTAGCCATTCATGGTAAAATGGATTTTGTGTGAAATATCAGCAGGAAAGCATGAAGCTCGTCAACAGGTGTCTTATGATAAGTAACCTTGGCTGTTTAGGCGAAGGGCATCTGCACGAATCAGGGCTTTCTAAGTGACTATTTCCACCGAAATATTATTTATATCAGGAGGACATTCACATGTCACGTTATACAGGACCATCTTGGAAACAAGCTCGTCGCCTTGGCCTTTCACTTACAGGTACAGGTAAAGAATTGGCACGTCGTAACTACGTACCAGGACAACACGGACCAAACAACCGTTCTAAATTGTCAGAATACGGTTTGCAATTAGCTGAAAAACAAAAACTTCGTTTCACTTACGGTGTAGGTGAAAAACAATTCCGTAACTTGTTCGTACAAGCTACAAAAATCAAAGGCGGAATCCTAGGTTTCAACTTCATGCTTCTTTTGGAACGTCGTTTGGATAACGTTGTTTACCGTCTTGGTCTTGCGACTACTCGTCGTCAAGCTCGTCAATTCGTAAACCACGGTCACATCCTTGTTGACGGAAAACGCGTTGATATCCCATCATACCGCGTAACTCCAGGTCAAGTGATCTCAGTTCGTGAAAAATCATTGAAAGTTCCAGCAATCCTTGAAGCAGTAGAAGCTACTCTTGGACGTCCAGCATTCGTATCATTCGACGCTGAAAAATTGGAAGGTTCATTGACTCGCTTACCAGAACGCGACGAAATCAACCCAGAAATCAACGAAGCACTTGTCGTTGAATTCTACAACAAAATGCTTTAATTTTAAGAAAGATCTTACAGAAAGCCTACAACAGTGGGCTTTTTGCTTTGTCTTAAAATGTTGATTTCTGGGTTTGTATAGAGATTTGCTAGTGAGGTTATTTGTGTATCTAAGTCTAGCTATTTCAAGAATGACACGATGTTGATGATATAAATCTGGTATGGTATAATATTTTGCCCCCTCACTTTAAGGAAGGGAGGTGTTATATATGCTAGAATTATTTTCCCTTTTTCTAGCTCCGTTACTTGTTAACGTACTATCTGAGCTTTTCAAGCTATGGATAAAGAGACGTAGGAAGTAGCATTTACCCCTTTTAGAGGGTAGCAAAAAACCCCATCGGTGGCACGGTGGGGCTTTTTTAGTTACATATGCTAGAAGCATTATTTTCCCTTTATGCTTTCATTTTAACACAACTCCCCCGATATTTCAAGCTTTTGTTTTGTTTAGGCGATATTAGACAGTTGCCAGCTTTATTATTGAGGTAATATTTATTGTTTGTTTTATTTATTATTTTGGCAGTATAGCTTCTTGTTAATATTGAATAAAAGTACTATAATATAAGCTGGGGTATTTTATTCTAAAGTAGTATTATTCAAATTATTGTATCCCTTATTTTGTACATAATATTCTTAGAAGATTAAGAAAAAAGGAGTTTTTATAGATGGAAAAGAAGACGTCTATGAGTCGTGTTGAGCGTTTGCATCGTGAGAAGGTGACGCGTTATTCTATTCGTAAGGTCAGCTTTGGTGCAGCTAGTGTAGCGGTAGCGGCCTTGTTTATGTTTTTAGGAAATGGGGCAGTAGCTGCTGCAGAGCAAGGAGTGCCTTCAACTAATGGGGAGACTCAAGCACCGCAACCTAAAGATCAGAATGCCCAGAATGGGATTTACGAAGGAAACACAGTAGCCACTAGTTCTGCTGCAACAGTAGCGACAAATACTCAACCTTCAACAGTTGAAAATAGTCCTTCTCCAGAATCAGTACCTCAGAAGGTGGAGACTCTAGATAAGAAAGAATTAACGGATTTAATCAAAGAAATTGATGGCAAGTTTGCTAAAGGAACCTATGCTACTAAGACAGAAGAAAGCGTTAACAATCTTAGAGCTGTCTTAGAAGAAGCAAGAACAGTTTTGAGTAATGCAAAGACACAAGCTGAATTATCACAAGCACAAGCTAAATTAGTTACAGCAACAACAAAATTACAAACAAAACCAGAAGAGAAAAAAGAAGCACCAGCTGTAGATACAACAAATGGTAAAGTTACTATAAGTAAAGTAGCAACAAACATTGAGAAATCTTCAGAATCTAACTCGATTGCAAACTCTGGTGCTAAAGATGAACGTAATGGGAAAGCATTGGATGCCAATAATCCATTCCGTACGGATGCAGCTACAACGAATACAGATCCTGCTGCGAACCAAACTTATACAGCGCCTGCAGATGATGCAGATTTGACGACTTTAGCTGATAAATTAAAAAATTTACCTAACTATATTGAGAACAATAAAAAAGTACAAGATATGGATACTTTAGGGAATGCTCTAAATGTTGAAAAAGGTAGTGTTACTGAAATTAATGAATTCGGTGGATGGAAGGCAGTTGGCGATACTGGTAAATTTGCAATTGCTAGAAAAACAGAAGCTGGAGTATTTCCAATTGAAACTGTTAATACAGTATGGGCAGATAGAACTAAATCATATGTTACATGGGTATTAGAACAGTCTTTCAATAGAGATAGTGACTATATGTTATTCCTATCCAAAGTAAGAACAAAGGCTAGTAGCACAGAAGAAGCTTATGATAATTCTACTTATGTTTCTACTGGTCAAGGAAATAAAATAGCTAAAGGTGTTAAAGGATTTGATGGAATTCAAAAAACATTTAAAGCCTATTCAAAAGAACATGGATCTAAAGTTATTGTGTCATTTAAGACTGGATATACTGGAGATATTGATGGTACTAAAGCACAATATAAAGTAGAAGTAATTATTAACCGTAATGGACAAGAAGAGAAATTATATAATCAAACATTTACACCAGAAGTATCCAAAACAAATACTGAGATGACGGTAGTAAAAGCAAGTGATGGGAAAAATAGTCCTCAAAGCTTTAGTACACCAGGAACTCCACTCCCAACAAAAGCGGAACTTGAAGCAAAAATAGCTAATAATAGACCAAATGGTACGGGAGGAACATTTAAAAGTAAGGAGATTGAACTACCTGAAGGTGTTACTGAGTATACAGTACGTATTAGCTCTGCAGATAATCTTCACTTAGGAATGGGATATCAATCACCATATAGACACTATGCTCTTCCAGTTACCGGTTTAGACTTTAATATTGATCAAGATACTGGTGCAATCGCAAAAGACTTATTATCTCGTATTTATGATAAATTAAAAGCAACTGAAACAGCAGATACAGATGGAAAAACAAATGAAACAAAAGTTGCGTATTTAGCTGAATTAGAAAATATTAAGACACTTGTAACAAGTACAGATGTTAAGAAAACAGTAGAATATAGAGAAGCTTTAGAGTCTATTTTATCGAAGCAATTAGCATTAAAAGTTGATAAAACAGGCTTAACAGATTCAAAAGCTTTACTGGATGGGTTAGTAAATGAAGATCCAACACCAGGTAAAACTCAGGATACTGCGGCTGCTTATAATGCTGCAAAACAAGAAGCGACTAAAGCTATTGAAGCGGCAAAAACTGTTATTGATAATGAAAATGCTACTGTAGCTCAAGTTAGAGAAGCATTGGCAACTGTTAATGCTAAAAAACAAACATTAGAAACAGCGAAACAAGCTTTAATCGAGGCAGCAACAGCAGAAGAAAAAGCTAAATTAAAAGCTGATGCAGATTCATTAGTTAAAGCTGATACTACTGGCAAAACACCAAATAGTATTGAAGCCTATAATACAAAATATGAAGCTCTAAAAGCACAATTAGAAGCAGCAAAAGCAGAAGTAGCAACAGTATTAGCAAAAGAAAATAATGCCTCTAAAGCAGAAGCTCAAGCAGCTCAAGCGAAAGTAGATGCGGCAAAAGCAGAATTAACAAAAGCAGCAGAATTATTAGTCAATAAAGCTGATAACACTGAATTAAAAAAAGCAAAAGAAGCGTTAAGCACATTAGTAACAGAAGCAGATCCAACAACAGGAAAAACTGCGGATAGTGCTAAATCATACAATGATGCGAAAACAGCTGCACAAGAAGCAATTCAAGAAGCAGAAACAGTTATTAATGACGAAAATGCAACACCAGCTCAAGTAACAGAAGCTTTAAATAAAGTTAATGAGAAGAAGTCTGCATTAGAAACAGCAAAACAAGCTTTAGTAGAAGCTGCAACAGCAGAAGAAAAAGCTAAATTAAAAGCAGATGCTGATCTATTAACAAAAGCTGATGAAACAGGTAAGACACCAGAAAGTATCGCAGCATATGAAAGAAAATATGAAGAACTAAAAGCACAATTAGAAGCTGCTAAATCAGAAGCAGCCACAGTGTTAGCAAAAGGAAACAATGCAACAAAAGAGGAAGTTAAAGCTGCTCAAACGAAAGTAGATGCAGTGAAAACGGAATTAGAAAGTGCTAAAAATCTTCTTGTAGAAGCTGCAACAGCAGAAGAAAAAGCTAAATTAAAAGCAGATGCAGATTCGTTAGTAAAAGCTGATGAAACAGGTAAAACAGCAGATAGTATTAAAGCTTATGAAGCAGAATTTGAAAAATTAAAAGCACAATTAGAAGCTGCCAAAACAGAAGCAGCCACAGTATTAGCAAAAGGTAATAATGCAACAAAAGCAGAAGTGCAAGCAGCTCAAGCAAAAGTAGATGCAGCGAAAACAGCTTTAGATAAAGCAGCAGAATCATTGAAAGATCTTGACAGAGATGGTGCTAAAAAAGAAATAGCAGATGCTGCTAAAAAAGCGACGGATGCTATTGAAGCTAGTACAAGCTTAACTGCTGAACAAAAGGCAGAAGAAAAAGCAAAAGTAGCTAAAGCAGCAAAAGATGCAACAGATGCTATTGATAATGCAACAACTGAAGAGGGTATCAACTCTGCAAAAGATAATGGAAAATTAGCTATCGAAAAAGAAGCAGCAATTACAGCAATCAATGCTGAAAAAGCAGCGAAAGAACAAGAAATCGATAATAATTCTAAGTTATCAGCTGAAGAAAAAGCAGCAGCCAAAGCAGAAGTAGCCAAAGCTGCAATTAAAGCAGTAGAAGCCATTCAAAATGCAACTACACAAGAAGCAGTAGATGCAGCACAAGCAGAAGGCGCAACAGCGATTAAGGCAGTAAATCCAGTTGGTAAAGAACAAGCCTTGGAAGCTATTCAAACAGCAGCAGAAGTTAAATTAGCAGAAATCGATAAGAATACAAACTTATCAGCTGAAGAAAAAGTCGCAGCCAAAGCAGAAGTAGCTAAAGCAGCCATCGAAGCAGTAGAAGCCATCCAAAATGCAGACACTCAAGAAGCTGTAAGTGCCGCACAAGCAAAAGGTGAAACAGCAATTAAAGCAGTAAATCCAGTTGGTAAAGAACAAGCCTTGGAAGCTATCCAAACAGCAGCAGAAATTAAGTTAGCAGAAATCGATAAGAACACAAACTTATCAGTTGAAGAAAAAGCCGCAGCCAAAGCAGAAGTAGCCAAAGCTGCAATTAAAGCAGTAGAAGCCATTCAAAATGCAACTACACAAGAAGCAGTAGATGCAGCACAAGCAGAAGGCGCAACAGCGATTAAGGCAGTAAATCCAGTTGGTAAAGAACAAGCCTTGGAAGCTATTCAAACAGCAGCAGAAGTTAAATTAGCAGAAATCGATAAGAATACAAACTTATCAGCTGAAGAAAAAGTCGCAGCCAAAGCAGAAGTAGCTAAAGCAGCCATCGAAGCAGTAGAAGCCATCCAAAATGCAGACACTCAAGAAGCTGTAAGTGCCGCACAAGCAAAAGGTGAAACAGCAATTAAGGCAGTAAATCCA
>NZ_CAUQTU010000014.1:0-55223 GCF_963521255.1 uncultured Streptococcus sp.
AGCTGTAAGTGCCGCACAAGCAAAAGGTGAAACAGCAATTAAGGCAGTAAATCCAGTCGGTAAAGAACAAGCCTTGGAAGCCATTCAAACAGTAGCAGAAACTAAGTTAGCAGAAATCGATAAGAACACCAACTTATCAGCTGAAGAAAAAGCTACAGCCAAAGCAGAAGTAGCCAAAGCAGCCATCGAAGCAGTAGAAGCCATCCAAAATGCAGACACTCAAGAAGCTGTAAGTGCCGCACAAGCAAAAGGTGAAACAGCAATTAAGGCAGTAAATCCAATCGGCAAAGAACAAGCGAAAGCAGCCGTAGAAGCTGCAGCAGCAGAAAAAATTGCAAGTATTAAAGCAAATCCGAACTTATCCGATCAAGAAAAAGCAAAAGCAATTGCTGAAGTTGAACGTTTAAAACAAGAAGCATTAAATGCCATTGATAAAGCAAAAACAAAAGCTGAATTAGATAAAGCATTGCGTACTTTCTTATATCAATTGGATCAAGATTCATTAGTTTATGAACGACCATCCTTTGATCTTGAAGCATTCATCCAATCATCTATTACCGGAGTGGTAACAGTTGAACGTGGAAAAGTAATTAGTCAAGCTGATGTTATTTCAAAACTAAACTTACCAGAGAATGTTACAGTTATTAGCGTAGATTTACCTGATACAAATACATTAGGTGATAAGTTTGCTAAAGTAATCCTAAGATTAGCCGATGGGGCAGAAGTAACTATAAAAGTACCGGTTAGAGTTGTTGCTCCACAAAATGGAGATTCTAAACCAGACACTTCTCTTCCAAATCATGGTGCTAACAACGGAACAACTAACACAGATGTGAAAGTGGATAAAGCTAAGTTAGAAGGCGCTATTCGTCAATTAGATGAATTAATCATCAAAGAATCAGCTAAGCTTGATGCAGAAACTGCAAAAGAAGCGAATGACTTGTTAGCAGACGCTAAGAAAGTATTTGCCAATGCAGATGCAAATCAAGCAGAAGTAGATGCAATGGTTAAACGTATCGAAGACTTCATGGCGAAAGTTGCTCCATCAACTGATCATGCAACTCCAGCTAACGACCAAGCTGCTCAAACACCAGCTGTAGCTCCAGCTACAACTCAAGCAGCAGCAAATGCTAGTCAAACAGCATCAACACAAGTAAATACACGTACAGTGGCAAAAGAATTGCCAAATACAGGTACAGCAGATTCTGTAGTATCTATGGTAGCAGCTGCCACAAGTGCAGTACTTGGTCTTGGTCTTGCAGGCCGTCGTCGTAAAGAAGACGAAGAAGCTTAATTGGTAGATTATTTGATAAACATCAGATGATAAATCCGATTTTCAGAGCTTAAACAAGTACCTCTCATAAGAAATATCTTACAAAAAGCCCAAAATAGTGGGCTTTTTGCTTTGTCTTAAAATGTTGATTTCTGGGTTTGTTTAGAAATTTGCCAGTAAAGTTATTTGTGTATCTAAGTCTATCTATTCCAAGAATTACGCGATGTTGATGATATAATATTTTGGCCTCCTCACTTTAATGAAGGGAGGTGTTACATATGTTAGAAACTTTACTCACAGTGTTTCTAGCTCCGTTACTTATTAACGTGTTATCTGAGCTTTTCAAGTTATGGCTTAAGAAACGTAAAAAGTAATGGTTAACCCTTTAAGAGGGTAGCAAAAAACCCCATCGCTGGAACGGTGGGGCTTTTTTAGTTACATATGCAGTAACTTTACTCACATTGTAAGTTCATTCTAACATATAACTCCCGATATTTCAAGCTTTTGTTTTGATAGCGTCGCACAAAACCAAGGTATCGTTGCTGCCATTGAATTGGGACGCCAGAAACGTGCCCAACTAGAAACAACCATCGTCAAGTCCGCAGAAATGATCAACTATTCTGTCAAACTACGCGATGAAAAAATCGTCTAAGCTCTTCTAGACCAAGGAAAGGCTGCTCAGAAAGAAGTACAAGAATAAAAATAAATTCTCTGTAATGTAGATTTGCAGGGGATTTTATTCGTTTTTGTGGACAAGCCAGGTGGAATATTTTTTCCCAAACCAGAGAGCAAAAAGGAGATTGATGACGACGATGCCTGAACCGACCAGTGAAAATAGGAAAAATTCGCTAGCCGAAACTCGCCATAAATGCACGATGTCTGTAATCAAATAAGCACTGATAGGAAAACAAATGGTAGAAGTAATCAGAGCAGGGATATACTTGCGAAGAAGGATTGATTGTCCGATATGGAGTAATAGATGAAACGCAAAGGTTATAAATCCTCCTAACCAAACCAATTCTAGAACTCTAGATTGACTAAAATACGCTAATAAAGTGATGGATAAGACAAGAATAAACTCCTCAAAAACAGCAAGGGCAAATCCCTCTGTTGTAATTCCTTTGTGAATCTTGAGAATAGCAGGAGCCTTTTGAGCCAGCAAGGTTTCGTTGAGAAGGATCCAAGGGACAAGACCGATAATTTCTTCCATATCGTGAAAGATAAAAAGTAGAGGAAACATACAAAGATAAAATGCCATAAATTTCTCCAGAAAAGTTATAGACTGCCAGCTAATAAAGCAAAAAACGCCCAGTAAGGCGTTTTGAGTTAGGTATGATTATTTCACTTCTGTAAACACAACGTGTTTGCGAAGTTTTGGTGAGTATTTCTTCAATTGAAGACGGTCTGGAGTGTTACGTTTGTTTTTAGAAGTAAGGTACAAGCGTTCACCAGATTCTTTGTGTTCAAGTGTAATATTTACGCGCATGGTATCTCCCTTCTATTATTCAGCTGCTGCAGCTTTAGCGATTTTACGTCCTTTGTAGTATCCTTTAAGTGATACACGGTGAGAACGTGAGTAATCTCCAGTAGTCTCGTCAAAGTTTACAGATGGAGCTGTTACTTTGTAGTGTGTGCGACGTTTGTTTTTCTTCGCTTTTGAAGTGCGACGTGCAGGTACTGCCATTTTGAATTCTCCTTTAGGTATTTATATTCGATTCAATCTACTGATTTTCATCAACCATACTAGGATAACACATTTTTTTTGTAAAGTAAAGTTACTTGACAAAAAAAGATGAAAAAATTAAAAGGTCATCAACCAAATTAATCGAAATTTTCTGAAAATTCAAGAATTTTCTTCTGTTCATTACCTTTAAAATGTGCTATAATAGTAAAAACTGAAATGGGAGGGAACAAATGACTGAATTAGATACACGTCACCGCAGTAGCATTTATGACAGTATGGTTAAATCACCAAACCGTGCTATGCTTCGTGCGACTGGTATGACAGATAAGGACTTTGAAACATCGATTGTGGGAGTGATTTCGACTTGGGCGGAAAATACACCATGTAACATCCACTTGCATGATTTTGGGAAATTGGCTAAAGAAGGTGTTAAATCTGCAGGTGCTTGGCCTGTGCAGTTTGGGACTATCACTGTAGCGGACGGGATTGCCATGGGAACGCCTGGTATGCGTTTCTCTTTGACATCTCGTGATATCATTGCGGACTCAATCGAGGCGGCTATGGGTGGTCACAATGTGGATGCCTTCGTCGCTATCGGTGGCTGTGACAAGAACATGCCTGGTTCTATGATTGCCATTGCTAATATGGATATCCCAGCTATTTTCGCCTATGGTGGTACCATTGCACCCGGAAATCTTGATGGCAAAGACATCGACTTGGTTTCTGTTTTTGAGGGTATCGGAAAATGGAACCACGGTGATATGACGGCTGAGGACGTAAAACGTCTTGAATGTAATGCCTGCCCAGGCCCTGGTGGCTGTGGTGGTATGTACACAGCTAATACCATGGCGACTGCTATCGAAGTTCTCGGTATGAGTTTGCCAGGCTCTTCATCTCACCCAGCTGAATCAGCTGATAAGAAAGAAGATATCGAAGCAGCAGGACGTGCTGTTGTTAAGATGTTGGAACTTGGTCTCAAACCGTCAGATATCTTGACTCGTGAAGCCTTTGAAGATGCCATCACTGTGACTATGGCTCTCGGTGGTTCTACAAACGCCACTCTTCACTTGCTTGCCATTGCCCATGCTGCCAATGTTGACTTGTCACTTGAGGACTTTAATACCATCCAAGAGCGTGTGCCTCACTTGGCCGACTTGAAACCATCTGGTCAGTATGTCTTCCAAGATCTCTACGAAGTCGGTGGTGTGCCTGCGGTTATGAAGTACTTGCTGGCGAATGGTTTCCTTCACGGGAACCGTATCACATGTACTGGTAAGACTGTTGCTGAGAATTTGGCTGACTTTGCAGACCTCACACCAGGTCAAAAAGTCATCATGCCACTTGAAAATCCAAAACGTGCAGATGGTCCGCTTATCATCTTGAACGGGAACCTTGCCCCTGACGGTGCGGTTGCCAAGGTATCAGGTGTTAAAGTTCGTCGTCACGTTGGACCAGCTAAGGTCTTTGACTCAGAAGAAGATGCTATTCAGGCCGTTCTGACAGATGAAATCGTTGATGGCGATGTTGTCGTTGTTCGTTTCGTGGGGCCTAAGGGTGGTCCTGGTATGCCTGAGATGCTCTCACTTTCATCAATGATTGTTGGTAAAGGTCAAGGAGATAAGGTGGCCCTCTTGACGGACGGACGTTTCTCTGGTGGTACTTATGGTCTGGTTGTTGGACATATCGCTCCTGAAGCTCAGGATGGTGGACCGATTGCCTACCTTCGTACAGGCGATATCGTTACGGTTGACCAGGATACCAAAGAAATTTCTATGGCCGTATCGGAAGAAGAACTTGAAAAACGCAAGGCAGAAACAACCTTGCCACCACTTTACAGCCGTGGTGTCCTCGGTAAATATGCCCACATCGTATCATCTGCTTCTCGTGGAGCCGTGACAGACTTCTGGAATATGGACAAGTCAGGTAAAAAATAAATTCAAAAAGCAAGCCAACTTCGGCTTGCTTCTTTTCATCTTCAAAAGTGATTTACCTGCTTATACTCAATAAAAATCAAAGAGCAAACTAGAAAGCTAGGTGCAGGTTGCTCAAAACAGTGTTTTGAGGTTGTGGATAGAACTTACGAAGTCAGCTCAAAGTACTGCTTTGAGGTTGTAGATAAGACTGACGAAGTCAGTAACCGTACTACGACAAGCCGACGCTGACGTGGTTTGAAGAGATTTTTGAAGAGTATTAACGAGGTGGCAGTCCAAGGGCAATGCGGCCGTAGCGACTGATTCGTGTGATTTTCCAAGCAGGTGACCAGGTAACTTCAACCTTGACATCTTCGATACCCTCGATTTGTTTCAGACCTGCCACGATTTCGATAGGCAGGCTTTCGGCGCAATCACAAGCAGTATCGGTGAAGGTCATGACAATCTTACAGAGACCTGTTTCGTCCAGATTGATTTCATAGATCAGTCCTAGATTGTAAACATCCAATTCCACATCGGTATCAAAAACCTTCTCTAGTTTTTCGATAATTTGGTCTTGTAAGGCCAAAGCGCGGTCATTGATTTTGATATCCTCTCTCATTACAGTCCCTCCACGTGATAAATATCCTCTATTTTCTCATAATTCTGACAATTTGGCAAGTTTTTGATGAATTTTCTGAAAAAATATGATAATATAAAGAAAATGCTAAATCAAGAGGAAGCCTATGGAGCAGATTGGAAAAGTCTTTAGACAATTACGAGAGTCAAGAAATATCTCGCTGAGACAAGCAACTGGGGGACAATTTTCGCCGTCTATGTTGTCTCGCTTTGAAACAGGTCAGAGTGAACTTTCGGTAGAAAAGTTTCTATTTGCTCTGGAAAATATATCTGCCAGTGTGGAGGAAATCCTCTTTCTGGCGAGAGGTTTTCAGCATGATACAGATTCCGAGTTGAGAAAAGAAATCATAGATGTCTTGGATCCAAAGAACATAGCACCGCTTGAGGACTTGTATCGCAGGGAGTATCAAAAGCATGCCCATTCTCAAAACAAACAGAAACATATTCTAAATGCCATTCTTATCAAGTCTTATATGAAGAGCATGGACGAAAGGGTAGAGTTAACGGCAGAGGAGGGGAAAGTCCTTCATGATTATTTGTTTTCTACCGAGATCTGGGGAATCTATGAACTCAATTTATTTTCAGTCAGTTCTCCCTTTTTATCTGCTTCTCTTTTTACTAGATATGTACGAGAAATGGTCCGCAAATCTGACTTTCTAATGGAAATGTCTGGTAATAGAAACCTTTTTCACACTATACTATTGAATGGCTTTTTAGCTAGCATTGAGTGTGAAGAATTTACCTATGCCTCTTATTTTAAACGTGTCATCGAAGAGCATTTCTACAATGAAAATGAAACCTATTTCCGAACTGTTTATCTGTGGGCAGAAGGTCTCCTTGATAGCAAGCAGGGAAGAGTCAAGGAAGGTCAGAAAAAGATGGAAGATGCTGTCCGTATTTTTGAGATGCTTGGTTGTGACAAATCTGCGGATTACTATAGAAAAACTCTCGATTCTTGAATATCTGCAAACTAAGAAAATAATTTAAAATTTGAAGCGATAGAACTTTTGACTACTCGCAGGTCATCAAAGAGATTTTATCGTTGCTTTGCTTATTTTGTGTGTTGCATATATTCAAAAGTTTTTCCTCTAAAATTTCTAAGTGCTATACTATAGTCATACTTCACATAAAACTTATACTCTTCGAAAATCTCTTCAAACCACGTCAGCTTCACCTTGCCGTAGTACGGTTACTGACTTCTTCAGTTCTATCCACAACCTCAAAACAGTGTTTTGAGCAACCTTCGGCTAGCTTCCTAGTTTGCTCTTTGATTTTCATTGAGTATTTGAACAAGAAGGGAGATTACCTATGAAACTATTGTTCAGAAATCAAGCATATCGTCTCTTGACTTTGTCACGCTTCTTCAATGCTTTTGGTGCTTCGATTTTTAATCTGGTCTTTATCGTCTATGCATCGACCTTGCCACAAGCATCTTTTGCTGTTGCTATGGCGAATATTGTCATGATTCTTCCGACTCTCTTTACAGTTTTTGTAGGGATTCGGGCAGATTATACGAGGGCCAAGGTCAAATGGATGGTCTATAGTGGCTTGTTTCAGGCGATTTTATTTTTTCTAGCAGCTTTAGTTGTTCAGCAAGCTAGTCTCTTTGCCTTTTCTAGCCTGTGTTTAATCAATGTCATTAGTGATGTCATCAGTGATTTTGCAGGTGGTTTGCGCATGCCTCTCATTAAAGAAAAAGTAGCTGAAGATGATCTGATGGAAGCTTATTCTTTTTCACAGTTTATCACCTATATTTCAACCATTGGTGGTCAAGCTTTCGGAGTCTGGCTCTTAGGGCTATCGGTCAATAATTTTTCTCTCGTTGCGGGAATCAATGCCTGTTTTTTCCTAGTATCAGCCGTTATCCTCTTTTTAGGAAAAAGCAAATTGAGCCTGTCAATGTCATCTGCTGATGGTGAAATTCTAAAGAATGAGAAGCTTTCTATCAAAGAGCAGTTCCTAACGATTTATCGAAATTTACGTCTCGTTTTTCTTAAAGGTGGACAGAAAAACTTTGGATTCATGATCTTTGCTGTCTTGCTTATCAATGCCTTGGGTGGCGCTTTAGGAAGCATCTATAACATCTTCTTTTTGAGCCATTCTCTTTTGAACTTTTCTTACACAGAGGCATTATTTATCAGTCAATTCTGTGCTTTGTTAGCAATCATCATCAGTAGCCTTACGGGCAATGATTATTTTGGGAAGCAGTCCTTGCCTAGATTGATGATGTGGGTGACCGTAGGACTCAGTCTAGTTGGTCTAGCTAATTTATTCAATCAAGTCGTACTTGGTTTACTATTTCTCTGTTCAACTCTGTATGTGTCTGGTAAAGTTCAACCAAAGATTAGTGCCATGCTCCTGAAAAATCTAGCTCCAGAGGTTCTAGCTCGTACCAGTAATTTTTTAGGTTTATTGTTCACCTTATCCATACCTGTGGGAACAGCTTGTTTTTCACTTATAGCTGTATGGAATATACAGTTGACTTGGATGCTATTTGTTGGTTTTTCCTTGCTGGCTATTCTTTTGACAGTTATTAATCTTAAAAATGATATCTAATACTCTTCGAAAATCTCTTCAAAGCACGTCAGCGTCGCCTTACCGTATAGATGTTACTGACTTCGTCAGTTCTATCTGCAACCTCAAAACGGTGTTTTGAGCTAACTTCGTCAGTTCTATCCACAACCTCAAAACAGTGTTTTGAGCAACCTGCGGCTAGTTTCCTAGTTTGCTCTTTGATTTTCATTGAGTATAAATCCTAATTTTTTTCTTACTGTTTTAATCCCTCTATTTATGGTAAAATAAGACTATTAAGTTTAAAGAGGATTCCCTATGAAATTACAAAAACCAAAAGGAACGCAGGATATTTTACCTGCTGAATCTGCCAAATGGCAGTACGTTGAGGGCTTTGCCCGTGAGATTTTCAAGCGCTATAACTATGCAGAAGTGCGCACGCCCATTTTTGAGCATTACGAGGTTATCAGTCGCTCTGTCGGAGATACAACGGATATCGTTACCAAGGAAATGTACGACTTTTATGACAAGGGTGACCGTCATATTACCCTCCGTCCAGAAGGAACTGCGCCCGTTGTTCGTTCCTATGTGGAAAATAAACTCTTCGCCCCAGAAGTGCAAAAGCCAAGCAAGTTCTACTATATGGGACCTATGTTCCGTTATGAGCGTCCACAGGCAGGGCGTTTGCGCCAATTCCACCAGATTGGTGTTGAGTGTTTTGGCTCTAGCAATCCAGCTACCGATGTGGAAACAATCGCGATGGCAGCCCATTTCTTGAAAGAAATCGGTATCCAAGGTGTCAAATTGCACCTTAACACTCTTGGAAATCCTGAGAGCCGTGCGGCCTACCGTCAAGCCTTAATTGACTATTTGACACCGCTCAAGGAGACCTTGTCCAAGGATAGCCAACGTCGTTTGGAGGAAAATCCTCTCCGTGTCTTGGACTCTAAGGAAAAAGAAGACAAGGTGGCAGTCGAGAATGCACCGTCTATCTTGGACTTCCTTGATGAAGAAAGCCAAGCCCACTTTGATGCTGTGCGTCAGATGTTGGAAAATCTTGGAGTAGACTATATCATCGATACCAATATGGTGCGTGGTCTGGACTACTACAACCACACCATTTTCGAGTTCATCACAGAGATTGAGGGCAATGACCTGACCGTCTGTGCGGGTGGTCGCTACGATGGTTTGGTTGCCTACTTTGGTGGACCAGAAACCGCTGGATTTGGTTTTGGACTTGGTATAGAGCGTTTACTTCTCATTCTTGAAAAGCAAGGTGTGGCCCTCCCTATCGAAAACGCCCTAGATGTTTATATCGCAGTCTTGGGAGAAGGGGCAAATGCCAAGGCTTTGGAATTGGTACAGGCTCTTCGCCAACAAGGTTTCAAAGCAGAGCGTGATTATCTCAACCGTAAGCTCAAAGCTCAGTTCAAGTCAGCCGATGTCTTTGCGGCTAAGACCCTCATCACCCTAGGAGAGAGCGAAGTCGAAAGCGGACAAGTGACAGTCAAGAACAACCAAACCCGAGAAGAAGTGCAAGTGTCACTTGAAGCAATCAGCCAAAACTTCTCAGAAATCTTTGAAAAATTAGGCTTTTAATAGTAGAAAAACTGGTCAGGAACCTACTCCTGACCTTTTTCTTTTGCAAAATGACAAAAATCATAAACTTTTTGACAAATATGCTTGTCAAAAAGAAAAAGATGTGTTACAATGTAAGCAAGTTAAGAGAAAAGGAGCAAGGAACGATTATGTGGGCATTAGGATTTGTACCTCTTGTGATTATGTATTATATCTACCATTCCCAAAAGGTCAAGAAACTAGAGAATAAAATCAAAAGAATTGAGCAAAAACAGAAAGGAAATAAAGAAATGTCAAGAATTTTAAAAGAATTGATTGGGAAAACACCGACAATCGTTGGACAAGTTTTTGGAACAGATAACTGGGAAGTTGTGGATGTTGATGAGGAATGGGTCAAGCTACGTCGTGTTAATAAAAAAGGAAAAGAAAAATTCAAACTACAACGCATTGAGGATATCCAAACTGTTGAATTTGACGGAAAGTAGGTGTGTAACATGCAACTAAAAAATCGTCTAAAAGAGCTGCGGGCTCGCGATGGCCTCAATCAAACCGAACTAGCCAAGCTAGCAGAGGTTTCCAGACAGACTATCAGCCTATTAGAACGGGACGAATACACCCCGTCCGTTGTGATTGCCTTGAAAATATCTCAGATTTTCAACGAAACAGTCGAATCGGTATTTCGCTTGGAGGAGGACGAGTGATGAACAAGTATAAAGTGATTTATTATGTAGTTGCCATAGCTTTATTAGTCAGCGTGTGTCTACTAATTGGAACAAATCTAGGATGGTTTGATCTCTATTATAGCGACCAATTTATCTGGGCCTACTTTGCCCTCATCCCAGTAATTGACTGGATTGAAAAGAAATCCAAAAATCTAGCAAGTGAAAAAGGAGAATGAATATGAAAGAGTTTTTAGCAGGTTTTCAAGTAGATACTGAGAACAAAGAACTTGCAGGTGTCTGTGCAGGTTTAGGAAATTATTTTAATATCAAGATTAACGTCATCCGTTTGGTAGCCATTTTGCTGTTTCTTTGGTCAACAGAGTTTGGGATTTTAACAGTCATCCTATATGCTTATCTAGCGGGCTGGCTTGGGAGAGATCCTTTAGGAGAAGGGGCGAAAAAAGCAAGAAATCAAGCTATTCTCTTGTTTGCTGTTTGTTTGATTTTAGTATCACTTGGAACAGAGGGCTTGACAGCAATTTATGAATCAGGTAAAGTCTTTGGTCAGTGGTTAGTTGGATTGGTTTAGTTTAGAAAGAGGTTGAATATGAAAAAGAAACGTGGATTGTTATTTTTAATGTCTGTTTTCTTTGGAGGTTTCTTGGGCGGTTTTGTAGGGATGTTTAAGGCAGGTGCCGAATCCTACGAAGTTATTTTAGATGTAAAAGTCTTGATACCCTGGATATCAACTATTTGTTTACTGTTAGGTTTTATTAGCGTTCTTTTGACTTTCAATTTCCTAAAGAAAAGCAGAAAATTTCATTCCTTGTACCAAGAGGAAATGGATGATAATATGAATGAAACTTATTATGTGCAAATGTATCGGAATCTTGAGTTTGGAAGCATTGCTTTTAATATTACAAGTGTAGCGATTTCATTGTCTATTTTCCTCTCATTAAATGAAGTGGTTATATTGCATACAGGCCACCAAACATTTTCCCTCTCTTTCTTAGCCTTTGTGCTATTCTTATCCGCTCAAAAATCTCTTTCTAAAACAATTGCGATTGTTCGTCAGTTTGATTTGTCTCTTTTCTCTACACCCAAGGATGTCTTAGATTATATAAATTCTTATGATGAAGGAGAGCGACAAGCTAATTTGGAACAGAGTTTTCGAATTTTATTCCAATTACACCAATATGTCTTACCAGCCTTATATGTCTTTATTATTATCATTTCTTTCTTGACAGATGAGATTCAGTTACTAGCTTTCTTGCTTGTCGGAGCAATACATGTTTATATCAATGTTATGCAGTTACCTATGGTAAAACGTTATTTCAAATAAAGGAGTTTCTATGATTCGTGTTGAAAATGTAAGCAAAAGTTTTGGGAGCAAAAAAGCTCTTCATCAGATTTCTTTTGAGATTAAGGAGGGAGAAATCTTTGGTTTTCTTGGCCCTTCTGGCTCAGGTAAAACAACCATGATCAATGTCTTGACAGGTCAGTTGGCTGCAGATCAAGGTAAAACAGTTTTGTTAGGCAAGAACTCTCAAGATTTAACCTCAAATGATTTGGAACAAATTGGTATTGTGAGTGATGGCAGTGGCTTTTATGAAAAGATGAGTCTTTACAAAAATCTGCTCATTTACGCTAAGTTATATGGTCTCAAGTCAGATAGAGTAAATCAGGTGCTCCAACAGGTTGGATTGGCAGATGCTAAAGATATTATCGCAGAAAAGTTATCTACTGGAATGAAACAACGAATGTTCTTGGCTCGTGCCCTTCTGAATGCTCCTAAGATTCTCTTTCTAGATGAGCCAACCAGTGGCTTAGACCCTACAACATCTAAGATGATTCATACCCTACTTCAAGAATTAAAGCAGGCGGGGACAACGATCTTTCTGACCACGCATGATATGAATGAAGCAACTCTGCTTTGTGATCGCTTATCTCTTTTAAATAAGGGAAACTTAATAGAGTATGGAAGTCCACAAGATATTATCCAGAAGTATCATGTGGATAAGAAAGTACATGTGGTTTATAACGATGGACGAGAACAGATAGTTCCATTTGAAGAATTGCCACATTTAGACACGACAGATTTGATGGTGGTTCACTCTTGTGAGCCGACACTAGAAGAAATCTTTATCAGATTGACAGGAGAAAAGTTAGATGTTTAGAAAATTAAATGCCCTACTATGGTTAAGATTACAAGTCCTTATTAGCAATTCATCTTTGTTGGCGACTTTATTGATGCCTTTTGGTACTGCTGTTCTATATAATGAATTTTCAAATAAGGATGGACAATTGAGCCTATTTTTACTATCTGCTAGCTTGACGATGGTCTTGAGTATGGGAAGTGGTTATATGGTATCGATTATGATGGCAGAAGATAAGGAAAAACGAAATCTGAAATCACTCATCCTAAGTGGTGTGACAGCAACAGAATATACTTTCAGTATGCTTGTTCTCCCTATTCTGATAATGTTACTTGCTATGATTGTACTTCCCATCTATCTTAAAGTAGATCTATCTGGTTATTTATTTGCCTACGTTATCTATTTGCTCCTAGCAACTATTAGTGTTATTTTTCTCAACCTTCTAATCGGTGCGGTGTCAGATACTCAATCTAAAGCGCAAGTTTATAGTATCTTCCCTATGCTAATCGTATCTTTTTTACCCATAATTGCTCTTCAAAATGATACGGCTCAAAAAGTGTTGGATTACTCGTTCGTTGGTCCTATTGTAAATCTTTTAAATAAAAAAGGTGGGGAAATATCTTTTTCTAATATTGGTATGTTACTTGCCTGGGTACTTGTGTTAGGAATAGCGAACCTCTTTGTATTGAAAAACAGCTATAAAGCAAGATAGGAGAACTTTATGAAATTACTTAAAAATCTTGGCTGGTTTCTTCTAGCCATTCTATCCTTTGTGTTTATCTATGGTACTGTTCAAAATGGGGCTGTAGAAGCTTTGAATCTAGGCGCTTCACCCTATGCTACTACCTTGCTCTATGTGGCCTTGGCTGGAGTATATGTGTACGTCATTTATAAATGGTACCAGAAAGCTCCTGTCCATATTGAGAAGAGTGGTTTTAACCGATTTATTTGGCTCCCTGCCTTGGTTTGGTTCTTATCTCTGGTTGTCCAGTTTTTCTTGCCAAATGATCCTTCAGTAAATCAGCAAACAGCGACAGACCTGACCTTGGCTCAGCCACTTTTCTCATTCTTTGCTATTAATATTTTTGCTCCTTTGACGGAAGAACTCATCTTTAGAGGGATGTTAGCACGCTATCTCTTTCCTAAGCAGGACAATAGCAAACGAACTCTGCTTTTCCTTCTGGTATCTAGTGTTCTGTTTGCCTTGATTCATTCTCCAGGAACTTTGCAACAGTTTTTAGTTTATGCTAGTCTTGGTTTTAGCTTGGGCTTGGCTTATATTAGTAGAAAGGGGCTCGCTTACAGTATTTCACTACATGCTTTGAATAATTTAGTCAGCTTTTTGATGATTCTCATGCTATAATAGAGTCAGGAGGTCACATGAAACGAGTAATTTTATTAGCAGTGATTCAAGCAGTCGTTCTATTTTTCATCATTGGGGCACTAGCTTATGCCTTCAAGGGCGATTTCTTCTACAGTCATCTAGCAGTGGTCTTTGCCCCTATTGCAGGTGTCTTGCGCTTTGGGACAGCTTACACAACGGAAATTGTCTTGCCTCGAAAGGCAGCTGAAATTGCTGAAAAGCGTAAAGCAGGCAAAAATTCAAAATAAAAGAGTCCGATGAAGTTCATCGGATTTTTGTATGGACGCTAATTTTTAGGGTCGTCACTGGATTTTTAAAGACTGGTAAACTTTTCTGCTGATTTTCATGAAGAGCCTGCGCTTTTATGGTAAAATAGTAACAGAATAAAAGAGGAGAGAAAAAATGAAACGTAGTATGTATGCTGGTCGTGTTCGTGAGGAACACATCGGACAAGAAATAACCTTGAAAGGATGGGTAGGCCGTCGTCGTGACCTTGGTGGTTTGATCTTTATCGATCTTCGTGACCGTGAAGGAATCATGCAGTTGGTTATCAACCCTGAAAAAGTATCTGCAGAGGTTATGGCAACAGCTGAAAGCCTTCGTAGTGAATTTGTTATCGAGGTGACTGGACAGGTCGCTGCGCGTGAGCAAGCCAATGATAAGTTGCCAACTGGTGCAGTTGAGTTGAATGTGACAGCTTTGACAGTGCTTAATACAGCTAAGACAACACCATTTGAGATTAAAGATGGGATTGAGGCTAATGACGATACGCGTTTGCGTTACCGTTACCTTGACCTTCGTCGTCCAGAAATGTTGGAAAATCTGAAACTTCGTGCTAAGGTGACCCACTCTATTCGTAACTACTTGGATGAGTTGGAGTTTATCGACGTGGAGACACCATTCCTTTCTAAGTCAACGCCTGAAGGGGCGCGTGACTATTTGGTACCATCTCGTGTCAATAAAGGGCATTTTTACGCGCTTCCTCAAAGTCCACAAATCACGAAACAGCTCTTGATGAATGCTGGTTTTGACCGTTACTACCAAATCGTAAAATGTTTCCGTGATGAGGACTTGCGTGGAGACCGCCAGCCTGAGTTTACCCAGGTCGACTTGGAAACATCCTTCCTTACTGAGCAAGAAATCCAAGATATCACAGAAGGTTTGATTGCGCGCGTCATGAAAGAAACTAAAGGCATTGAAGTGACGCTTCCATTCCCTCGTATGAAATACGATGACGCTATGGCTCTTTACGGTTCTGACAAGCCAGATACTCGTTTTGACATGTTGCTTCAAGACTTGACAGAAGTGGTCAAAGGTGTTGACTTCAAAGTCTTTTCAGAAGCACCTGCTGTAAAAGCCATTGTGGTCAAAGGAGCTGCGGACAACTATTCACGTAAAGACATCGACAAGATGACAGAAGTAGCCAAACAATATGGTGCCAAAGGTCTTGCTTGGGTCAAGGTTGTTGATGGAGAATTAAATGGACCAGTTGCTAAGTTCTTGACTGGCATCCAAGCAGAATTGACAACAGCGCTTGCTCTTGAAGATAAGGATTTGGTTCTCTTTGTGGCAGATACGCTTGAAGTGGCCAATGCAACTCTTGGTGCCCTTCGTGGACGTATTGCCAAGGAGCTTGGCTTGATTGATAACGATAAATTTAACTTCCTTTGGGTAGTTGACTGGCCAATGTTTGAATGGTCTGAAGAAGAAGGTCGTTACATGAGTGCCCACCATCCGTTCACCCTTCCACAGGAAGAGACAGCTCACGAATTAGAAGGTGATTTGGCTAAGGTTCGTGCCATTGCTTACGATATCGTCTTGAACGGTTACGAACTTGGTGGTGGTAGTCTTCGTATCAACCAAAAAGACCTTCAAGAACGTATGTTCAAGGCTCTTGGTTTCTCATCTGAAGAAGCAAATGACCAGTTTGGTTTCCTTCTTGAAGCCATGGACTATGGTTTCCCACCACACGGTGGTTTGGCTATTGGGCTTGACCGATTTGTCATGCTCTTAGCAGGGGAAGAAAATATTCGTGAAGTCATTGCTTTCCCTAAAAACAATAAGGCAAGTGACCCAATGACACAAGCTCCTTCAACAGTAGCTCTCAAACAACTAGAGGAACTCAGCTTACAAGTAGAAGAAGATGAAACAAGCAAAACGAATTAAGCGGTGGCGCTATTATCTGCGCCGCTTTGCTCATCAGATAAAAATTTTACGTGTCTTACAAAGCATCTCTCGCGAAAAGTATGATGAGAAGATTTCGGCTTCTCTGGTCTATGGATTTTTATCAGCAGTGGCGGTCAATTTCTTTTTCCAACCAGGACATGTGTATTCGAGTGGTGCGACAGGTCTGGCACAGATTATCTCTGCCTTGAGTAATCACTGGTTTGGTTTTCATATTCCAATCTCATTGGCTTTCTATGCTATGAATTTCCCTTTGATGGTCTTAGCTTGGTATCAGATTGGGCATAAGTTCACCATCTTTACCTTTATCACGGTATCCATGAGTTCCTTCTTTATTCAGTTTGTCCCTGTGGCGACCTTGACTGAGGATCCCATTATCAATGCCCTTTTTGGGGGTGTTGTTATGGGATTGGGGATTGGTTTTGCTCTTCGAAACAATATCTCCAGTGGTGGGACGGATATCGTCAGTCTGACCATTCGCAAGAAAACGGGTAAGAATGTCGGTAGTATTTCTTTCTTGGTAAATGGAACCATCATGCTGATAGCTGGTTTGACCTTTGGTTGGAAATACGCCCTCTACTCTATGATTACCATCTTTGTCTCTAGCCGTGTGACGGATGCGGTCTTTACCAAACAAAAACGGATGCAGGCTATGATTGTGACCAATCATCCAGAGAAGGTAATTGAAAAAATCCATAAAAAATTGCACCGCGGTGCAACCATGATCCACGATGCAGAAGGAACCTATAATCACGAGAGAAAGGCAGTTTTAATTACTGTTATTACCCGTGCAGAGTTTAATGAATTTAAACAGATTATGAAACAGGTGGATCCAAGCGCCTTCGTCTCTGTCTCGGAAAATGTTCATATTCTGGGACGATTTGTAGAAACAGATAATTAGTGACCAAAAAAACCAGCGCGAGCTGGTTTTTATTTTTCGATAATTTTGTGGGCAATCAACTGACGGTAACAAATTTGCTTATTGCTTTTAGCATCGTTGATAATCTGGAGGATGGTTTCAAGGGAAACACGACCAAGTTCTAGGCTATTGATATCAACATAGGCTGCCAAGTTGAGCTTGGGATTGACCGAGTCAAAGCTGAGAACAGGGACATCCAGTTGGTGCTTAGCGATATAATCACAGACCCCTTCAGCTAGGAGGCTATCGGTTGTGATGATAGCATCGATTTGTGGGTCATGCTGAAAGAGAAGTTGACTAAATTGATATCCTTTTTCTTCTAGAAATTCATTTGCAAAGTAGGTCAGATTGTCATCAAGAGGCAGTTTGTATTGCTTGAGCGCGGATTCGTAACCAGTTAGACGGTCTTGTGTAACGAAGAGTTTCTTAGAACCTCCGATAAAGGCAATTCGTTTGCATCCTTTTTTGATGAAATATTCGGTTGCATCCAAACCAGCTTGGACATTGTCATTATCGACAAGAGGGATAAAGGGTGAAATGGATTTTCCTAGAATGAGGAAGGGGAACTGTTCATCAGCCACCAGTTTGACCAGGGGATCTTCCTCTTCAGCATAAAGGAAAATCAAACCATCTACACGTTTGCCGTAAACCATCTGGGAAATAGCTTTGAGTCGCTCTTTGGCGTCCTTACCTGTCGCAATCTGAATAGCATAGTGGTTTTCAGAGGCGACTTGGGCAATACCACGGAGGACAGATGGAAAGAAAGGATTTTGATAGAAAGCGTCTGAGTCGTCAGGAAGGACCAAGCCGATAACTTGGGTATAGCTACTTACCAAGCTACGAGCATTGAGGTTGGGGTGGTAATTGAGCTCCTTCATAGCCTTGCGAACGCGTTTTTTTGTTTCGTCGCTAATGGTTGATTTATTTTGAATAACACGGGTTACGGTTGAAGGTGAAACACCAGCAGCCTTGGCCACATCTTTAATCGTAACGGGCATAAAAATCTCCTATTTATGGTAGTCTGGATCACGGAAATGAGTTTTATAAAAAATAGTGACCAGATATAGAACAAAAAGAATGTTTTGTACAGTAATGAGGGTTGTCATATTTTGGCCAAATAATCCCAAAATAAGTGTAATCAGAGTTGGTAATCCTAAACAGTTTAAGATAAAATGGTAGCACTCTTTAAAGGTCCTAAATGAAAAGAGTCGTGATTTCTTAGTGATATAAAGGAGAAGACTGGCTCCAAGAGAAACGATAAAGAAATTCAAACCAAAGAGGAAGCTCGCACCGAGAACTAGGAAGAGACTGATATAGACACGATTTTGCTGGTACCAGTCTTTAGAAATGGCTTGGGTCAAGCTATCCTTGCTTTTGAAACTCTCAGTCTGAATAGCTTGGTAAGAGACACGGGTCAGTTCTTTACTTTCCTTGCTGATGACCAGTTCTTTTGTATCGAAATGTAGTTGCAAGTCCTTAGGTAATTCCTTGCTTTGACTTGGACCAATCACAACAGAAGGCGCTTGACTAGCTGTTCCTGTATAAGTTAATTTACCATCAACAATTCTAGCATGTTCAGAGAGATTCTGAACAACTTCATCTGTCAGAGGTTCATAGACATTATCGATAAAGGTTTCTAGCGGATAAGTCTCCTGGGAGCTGTTTTGAATAGCAATGGGTACCATAGACAAGCTGATAAGGAAGATACTGGTAAAGAGTAGTTGAAACCAGTTGAGTCCGAAACGTTTGGACAGGGGCTTACGAAATCCCCAAATACTTGAAAAATATGAAAATGGATATGGAAGCATTTGTATCTTTCTAAAAGGTGTTTTCTATATGAGTATTATTATATAGAGAAATGTGCTTTATTTCAAGTCTAGGGGTAAATTGCTTGTTGTTAGTATAGATTTTGTAACAATAAGAAAAGGGTGGCGGGGATAGATTATCCCTTGTCGCCACCACTTGTAAGTCCTGAAACAAAGTTCTTTTGTAGGAAGAAGAAGAGAATACAGATTGGAAGGGCGATGAGGATAGCACCTGCTGAGAAGTAGGCAATCTTCATGTTTTTCACATTGTTAACGAAGGTTTGGAGACCAACGGCAACAGTAAAGTATTCTTTCTCACGAAGCAAGAAACTAGAGAGGATGTAGTCTCCGAAAGGTCCCATGAAGGCCCAGAGAGCTTGTACAGCGATCATTGGGCGAACAAGTGGAAGAACAATTTGCCAGAAGCGGCGGAAGTGTCCTGCACCGTCTAGTTTTGCAGATTCGTCTAGAGACATTGGCACTGTATCGAAGTAACCTTTCATCAACCAAGCATTCATCGGGATACCTCCACCAACATAAAGGAAGATGAGGAACCAGCTATGGTTAAGGGCGTTCAACATAAGTGCCATAACGAAGAAGGCTGTCAAAGCGGCCATGGTTGGCACCATTTGGATAATCAAGAAGAAGACCAAACTTTGTTTACGAGCCAAGAAGTTGTAACGGCTGTAAGCATAACCAGCAAGTACGATGATACTTGTTTGGACAGCCATGGTAATCAAGGCGATAATTAAAGTGTTGAGGTACCAAGTACCGTACAAGGTTTCAGAGAAGAGCCCTTGGAAGTTAGCAAAACTAAAGTCAACGTTGCTGTCTAGTTTAAAGGCTACTACGTTACCAGTCTTGAAGGCTGACATGATAGTAATCAAAAGTGGATAGATAATCACAATTGATAGACCAATCAGGTAAAGGTAAGTAAGGGTTTGAGTCAGTCTACGTTTGAGTTTGATTGAGTTATTCATCTTAGACGTCCTCCATATCAAATGCGTGTAGTTTCTTGAATGCGATCATAGAGATTGAGATGACAATGATAGAGATAATCAAGGTAACAGCTGCCGCCATAGAGTATTGAGGAGATGTACCTGTTGTCAAACGGTAAATCCATGAGATCAAGATATCGGTTGAACCAGCTCCACCACCGACACTACCAGGTCCTCCAGCATTGAAGAGGTACATGATAGAGAAGTTGTTAAAGTTGAAGGTGTATTGGCTAATCAAAGTAGGTGCCGCAACGGCCAAGATCATTGGGAAAGTGATGTTGCGGAATTTTTGCCAAGCATTGGCACCGTCAATATAAGCTGCTTCGTAAAGGTCGTTAGGAATAGATTGTAAGATACCCAAAGTCAAAACGTAGATGTATGGGAATCCAAGCCAACCTTGCATCATAATCAAGGCAATCTTAGTCCAAGTTGGGTCTGTTTTCCAAGGAATAAGAGCTCCATCAAGGAAAGGAAGGAATTTAGCCAAGATTGGCAATACTTGAGTGTTGATTGCTCCGACACTATCGTTAAACATGTTTGAGAATGTCAAGATAGTGATGAAGGCTGGGACAGCCCAAGGAAGAAGGAAAATAACACCAAAGATACGTTTTCCTTTGATAAATGGTTGGTTAGCAATGATAGCTGTGAAGATACCGATGACGATCTGTAAAGTTGAGGCAGCCAAAGCCCAGATGATAGTCCAAGAAAGAACGGCACCAAAGGCAGAACGGAAGGTACTCAAACTCCAGATGTTCGTAAAGTTGGTCAAACCAACCCAGTCCAACAATTTGTTTGGTGGCAAGTGTTGGAAGTCATAGTTGGTAAAGGCGATCATCAAGGTTACGATAACTGGGAAGATAATCGCAAAAGTCATTGCAATATAAGATGGAATGATCAAGAGGTAAGGGAAGCCATTTTCATAGATTCCTTTGATCATATCTTTTAGCGTAAGTGGTACTGGAATTCCATTGTTAATACGTTTTGCGATTGTATGTGCATCTTTAATATTTGAGAAATAAAAGAGCACATAAACGACTACAAAGATTAAATGGAAGGCACCACGAATCAGCATAAAGAGTGAATTGTCACGACCTGGCTTGTCACCAAGAGTGATGAGATTGCTTAATTCAGGGGCTGCAAGTGCTAGGAAATAAAGGACAAATACGATGGTTACACCAAGGAAGATAAAACCTTTGGCTTTTTGTTTATTGTAAATCTGTCCTAACCCAGGAATGATAGACAGCAGGGCTGCTTTACTAGGTTGTTGCTTTTCCATAATAACTCCTTTCATAGGATACTGGTTTCTAATCAAAACCTAAACTATATATGTTTTTTCTATTGATAAATTCAAAGGGGGATTTAAATTCCACCCCCCTTGAACAAATTTTTTATTCACCAAATTTTTGTTTGATTGTTTCTTTAATCAATGTTACAGCATCGTTAGCAGCTGTTTTAGCGTCTTTCTTACCGCTTACAGAGTCAAAGAGCATGTTAGCAGCTGGTTCCCAAACTGCAGACATTTGAGAGATGTTTGGCATTGGTTGAGCGTTCTTGAACTGTTTGATAACAGCTGTTGTCAACTCATCGTTTTTACCTTCAGCGTATGAACGAGCTTCAGTGTTAGCTGGGATTTCGTTAGTTTTATCGTAGAAGGCTTTTTGTTGTTCAGTTGAAACAAGGAAGTCTACAAATTTTTGTGCTCCTTCAAGGTTCTTAGTGCTTGATGGGATGATCCAAGCTTTACCACCACCGAATGCTGCGTAGTCTTTTCCGTTTGGAAGAGTTGGGATAGTTGCAACACCGTAGTTTACTTTAGCATCTTTGAAGGCTTGAGCTTTCCAAGGTCCATCGATAATAGCAGCTGTTTTACCTTCTTGGAATTGAGTTTGGATTAAGTTTCCAGCAGCTGTACCATCTTGCATACCTTTAGGCCATTTTTCGTACCAAGATTTAGCATAGTTGATACCTGCGATAGAACCGTCGTTTGCAAGACCGATGTCTTTAGCGTCTTTACCGTTTTGTCCGAATACGTAAGCACCGTTACCAGCAAGAAGTCCGTATGCAAAGTAGAAGTTTGTCCAGTCAGCTAGGAAAGCAGAAGTTTTTCCATCTTCTCCAGCGAATGCGTATTTGCTATCTTTAGCAAGGTTTTCTAAGTCAGCAAAGGTTTTTGGAGCTTCTTTTACCAAGTCTTTGTTGTAGTACATAACAAGTGACTCGATAACGGCAGGAGCACCGTAAACTTTACCGTCAGCAGCTGTTACAAGAGATTTAGTTTTATCATCTGTTTTAGCGCCGTCGCTCAATTTAACTTCTGAAAGTTGTCCGTCAGTACCAAGGCTACCTACACGGTCGTATGGTGCCATCATAACGTCAGCAGCTTGACCTGATTGGTTGTCAAGAGAAAGTTTGTCAAGACCACCAAGTTGGTCACCAGATTTGATGTTAACTTTTGTTCCTGACTCTTTTTCGTAAGCTTTAGCAACTGTTTCAGCGAAAGCTTTGTATTGGTCTTCAACGTAAAGAGTGATTTCTTTCCCTGCAGATGAACCAGCATCAGCAGCTTTTTCAGCAGGTTTGCTTCCACAAGCTACCAAAAGCAAGCTAGCAAGTGTAACAGTTCCAAGCACAGCAGCGCTCTTCATGAATTTAGATGACATAGTGTATTCCTCCTAAAGAATAACAAATTTTATAATGAGGAAACGCAAACGTTTTCCTTTATGGCACTAGTATAACACAAATAGAAAACGGTTGCAAGCTTTTTTTGAAAAAATTTTAAAAAATTTGACAGAAAAGTAAACGCTTAAACAGCATATAATAGAAGAAAGATTATAAAATATTTTCCTCCCATGAATAATTCAAATAGAGAGAAAACGATTGCTTGATCTAGATATGAGAAATAGGTTCAATATGTTTCGAGATGGAATAAGAGAAGTTTTCTATAAGGTTTTATTTTTTTATAAAGAATATATATACAAGTAAGAAGAAAAACCTTTAAAAAAATAATAAAAAAGTTTTTTAAAACCGCTTGCATTTATCAAAAAAATGAGATATACTAATAATAGCGCAAACGTTTGCGTTCGTAAAAATGTAATATCTAACTATAAACACATGAGGTGCTTATTATGAAAAAACGTCAAAGTGGTGTGTTGATGCACATCTCTTCTCTTCCAGGAGCATACGGAATCGGATCATTTGGTCAAAGTGCTTACGACTTCGTTGATTTCTTGGTTCGTACAAAACAACGTTACTGGCAAATCCTTCCATTAGGAACAACTAGTTACGGAGATTCTCCTTACCAGTCTTTCTCAGCCTTTGCAGGAAATACTCATTTTATCGACTTGGATATCTTGGTGGAGCAAGGTTTGTTGGAAGCAAGTGACCTTGAAGGAGTTGACTTTGGTAGCGATGCGTCTGAAGTTGACTATGCTAAAATCTACTATGCACGTCGTCCTCTTTTAGAAAAAGCGGTGAAACGTTTCTTTGAAGTCGGAGATGTTAAAGATTTTGAGAAGTTTGCTCAAGACAACCAATCATGGCTTGAGCTCTTTGCTGAGTATATGGCTATCAAAGAGCATTTTGAAAATCTTGCTTGGACTGAATGGCCAGATGCAGATGCTCGTGCTCGTAAAGCTTCAGCACTTGAAAGCTACCGTGAGCAATTGGCAGACAAGTTGGTTTACCACCGTGTGACTCAATACTTCTTCTTCCAACAATGGTTGAAATTGAAAGCTTACGCTAACGACAACCACATCGAAATCGTTGGGGATATGCCAATCTATGTAGCGGAAGATTCAAGCGATATGTGGGCAAATCCACATCTCTTCAAAACAGATGTCAACGGTAAGGCTACTTGCATCGCAGGATGCCCACCAGATGAGTTTTCTGCAACTGGTCAGCTTTGGGGTAACCCAATCTATGATTGGGAAGCAATGGACAAAGACAGCTACAAATGGTGGATTGAACGCTTGCGTGAAAGCTTCAAAATCTACGATATCGTTCGTATCGACCACTTCCGTGGTTTCGAATCTTACTGGGAAATCCCTGCTGGTTCCGATACAGCAGCACCTGGTGAGTGGGTGAAAGGTCCGGGCTACAAGCTTTTTGCAGCCGTTAAGGAAGAACTTGGTGAGCTAAACATCATCGCAGAAGACCTTGGCTTCATGACAGATGAAGTTATTGAGTTGCGTGAACGTACTGGCTTCCCAGGAATGAAGATTCTTCAATTTGCTTTCAATCCAGAAGACGAAAGTATCGATAGCCCACACTTGGCACCTGCTAACTCAGTTATGTACACAGGAACACACGATAACAACACGGTCCTTGGTTGGTACCGTAACGAGATTGATGATGCTACTCGTGAGTACATGGCTCGCTATACTAACCGTAAAGAATACGAAACAGTTCCACACGCTATGCTTCGTACAGTCTTTTCATCAGTTAGCTTCATGGCAATTGCAACTATGCAAGATTTGCTAGAATTGGATGAGACAGCTCGTATGAACTTCCCATCTACCCTTGGTGGAAACTGGTCTTGGCGTATGACTGAAGAACAATTGACACCAGCTGTCGAGGAAGGTTTGCTTGACTTGACAACAATCTATCGCCGAATTAATGAAAATTTGGTAGAATTAAAGAAATAATACAATATCAGGAGACATCTTAAACATGTTATCACTACAAGAATTTGTACAAAATCGTTACAATAAAACCATTGCAGAATGTAGCAATGAAGAGCTTTACCTTGCTCTTCTTAACTACAGCAAGCTTGCAAGCAGCCAAAAACCAGTTAACACCGGTAAGAAAAAAGTTTACTACATCTCAGCTGAGTTCTTGATTGGTAAACTCTTGTCAAACAACTTGATCAACCTTGGTCTTTACGACGATGTCAAAAAAGAACTTGCTGCTGCAGGTAAAGACTTGATCGAAGTTGAAGAAGTTGAATTAGAACCATCTCTTGGTAATGGTGGTTTGGGACGTTTGGCTGCCTGCTTTATCGACTCAATTGCTACTCTTGGTTTGAATGGTGACGGTGTTGGTCTTAACTACCACTTTGGTCTTTTCCAACAAGTTCTTAAAAACAACCAACAAGAAACAATTCCAAATGCATGGTTGACAGAGCAAAACTGGTTGGTTCGCTCAAGCCGTAGCTACCAAGTACCATTTGCAGACTTTACTTTGACATCAACTCTTTATGATATTGATGTTCCTGGTTACAAGACAGAAACGAAGAACCGCTTGCGTTTGTTTGACTTGGATTCAGTTGATTCTTCTATTATTAAAGACGGTATCAGCTTTGACAAGACAGATATCGCTCGCAACTTGACTCTCTTCCTTTACCCAGATGATAGTGACCGTCAAGGTGAATTGCTCCGTATCTTCCAACAATACTTCATGGTTTCAAACGGTGCGCAATTGATCATTGACGAAGCAATCGAAAAAGGAAGCAACTTGCATGACCTTGCTGACTACGCAGTTGTACAAATCAACGATACTCACCCATCAATGGTTATCCCTGAATTGATCCGTCTTTTGACTGCACGTGGTATCGAGCTTGACGAAGCAATCTCAATCGTTCGTAGCATGACTGCCTACACTAACCACACAATTCTTGCTGAAGCTCTTGAAAAATGGCCTCTTGAATTCTTGCAAGAAGTGGTTCCTCACTTGGTACCAATCATCGAAGAATTGGACCGTCGCGTGAAAGCAGAATACAAAGATCCAGCTGTTCAAATTATCGATGAGAGCGGACGTGTTCACATGGCTCACATGGATATCCACTACGGATACAGTGTTAACGGGGTAGCGGCACTCCACACTGAAATCTTGAAGAACTCTGAGTTGAAAGCTTTCTACGACCTTTACCCAGAAAAATTCAACAACAAAACAAACGGTATTACTTTCCGTCGTTGGCTCATGCATGCTAACCCACGATTGTCTCACTACTTGGATGAGATTCTTGGAGATGGTTGGCACCATGAAGCAGATGAGCTTGAAAAACTCTTGTCTTATGAAGACAAAGCAGCTGTCAAAGAAAAATTGGAAAGCATCAAGGCTCACAACAAACGTAAATTGGCTCGTCACTTGAAAGAACACCAAGGTGTGGAAATCAATCCAAACTCTATCTTTGATATCCAAATCAAACGTCTTCACGAGTACAAACGCCAACAAATGAACGCTTTGTACGTGATCCACAAATACCTTGACATCAAAGCTGGTAACATCCCTGCTCGCCCAATCACAATCTTCTTTGGTGGTAAAGCAGCTCCAGCCTACACAATCGCTCAAGACATCATCCACTTGATTCTTTGCATGTCAGAAGTTATTGCTAACGATCCAGCAGTAGCTCCACACTTGCAAGTAGTTATGGTTGAAAACTACAACGTTACTGCAGCAAGCTTCCTTATCCCAGCATGTGATATCTCAGAACAAATCTCACTTGCTTCTAAAGAAGCTTCAGGTACTGGTAACATGAAATTCATGTTGAACGGAGCTTTGACTCTTGGTACTATGGACGGTGCTAACGTGGAAATCGCTGAGTTGGTTGGCGACGAAAACATCTACATTTTCGGTGAAGATTCAGAAACTGTTATCGACCTTTACGCAAAAGCAGCTTACAAATCAAGCGAATTCTACGCTCGTAAAGCTATCAAACCATTGGTTGACTTCATCGTTAGCGATGCAGTTCTTGCAGCTGGAAACAAAGAGCGCTTGGAACGTCTTTACAATGAATTGATCAACAAAGACTGGTTCATGACTCTTCTTGACTTGGAAGACTACATCAAGGTTAAAGAGCAAATGTTGGCTGACTACGAAGACCGTGACGCATGGTTGGATAAAGTCATCGTTAACATTTCTAAAGCAGGGTTCTTCTCATCTGACCGTACAATTGCTCAGTATAACGAAGATATCTGGCACTTGAACTAAGATACAAATTTATACTAATACATTTTGTAAAAAAGCGAGTTTCGATTGAAATTCGCTTTTTTAAATGCTGTGGATTTTGGTTAATTCTGTCTAAAAATAGGGAAATCCTAGATACAGTTAAGGCTTAAAATGCTGGTTTTTACTGTCTTCAGCCTTATATTTCTTCGTAGTTGATTACCTCATATCTCTTGTATTCGCTTACATAAATTGTTATAATATGATTGTAGGAAAGAAGGTGTTTTTATGTGGAAAAAATATTTTTCAAAATATAAATGGACGGATTTATTTTGGATTTTATTTGTTATTTTGACATGCCTCTTGGCGGGTAATGATACTCTTTTCCCCCTTACCCATCAAGAAATCTCTTATCATGGGTGCTTATTTGGAATTACACTTGCATTATATCACTTGCTATTTATTGATAAGTTTGTTATCTCGAATCGAAAATAAAGATTAGAACTATGCTTGACTGCCTACTTTTATGATTGATTTTTGGGGGAAGATTTTGTCTCTGTTATTTATTATTTTAAATTTATCTATTTTGTACAAGATTTATTCTTTGAGACGGGAGAAATCGAAATACTTGATTTATACGGCCTATATCATATTTGGGGTAAATGTACTATATGGTATTCAATGGTTATTAAAAGAATTGGTTTCAACTATTTCCCCTTAATGTGTATAGAAACTCCAGCGATTTTTGCATAACAAAACGCATAAGATTAAGGTTTTTGAGTACCTGTTCTTATGCGTTTTCGTAATATTGAGGAGTTTCAGTAAGTTTTCTACTTTTGCGAAGTCTAGTTTACAATGCTTTCCCAACCAAAATCTCTGCTTCGATGGTAATCTCTGTCAGTTGGCTCCAGTCAATCTTGGTCTGGTCAACGTGAAAGAGGAGAGGAGTCATGCTGAGTAGGGCTTGGAGTTGTTCTGCTGTGATAGTCTTAGTCAGAGAGGCAGTTTGACTAGATAGGATGGTAAAGTGTTCTTGGAAATGATTTTTAATATCTTGGTTAGAATAATCCTTGTTTGTCAGCTGGTCTTGTACCTTCTGACGGATTTCTTTGAGGTGATTTTCAGTTGGGATAACCTTTATCAAGATACCGTCTTTGGATAAAACGCGACGAAATTCTCCATAGTTGGCAGGTGAAAAGATATCAAGCAGGATATCCATGCTAGCGTCTTTTATAGGAAGTCGTGCCAAGTCGCCAACGAACCAATTGACTGCCCAGTTGGGTTCGCTCTTGGCAGCGATTTGGACAGAATCTTTTGAAATATCAAAGGCATAGAAGGTTTTGTCAGGATGAGTTTCTTGGAGTTGGCGAGAATAGAATCCTTCGCCACAACCGATATCTAAGACTGTGGTGCTAGTTTCTGAACTGGCTAGCAAGTCAGATACAGCCTCTAAGATAGCCTGATAAAATCCAGCCTCTAGGATTTGTTGACGGTTTTGAAAATTTTCCTTGTCGTAGTTAGCAGATTGCTTGATTTGAGGGGCTAGATTGACATAGCCGAATTTTGCTAGGTCAAAAGAATGCCGATTCTCACATTTAAGACTAGACTCTACCAAGGCCAGATTTTCTTGACAGATAGGACAGGCAAAGGCAGTCGCAGAAGTAAAACGTTGAAGTTTGGGTTTGAGGTTTGTATTCATAGTTTAAGTGTATCAAAAGAGGCAAATGAAAGCAACTTTAGGATGATTTGTAATAGAATTAAATAGTAGTATAATTACTTTTCAGAGTACTAAAATTAAATTGCTTTTATATATAAATTAATATATAATAATAGATAGGAGGAAATAAGTATGTTAAAAGAAGTATTGAGCGTCGCAAAAGTTGCGAAAAAATCATCACTCTTTTTAGGTGGTGTTGCATTCGGTACCCTTGGTTTGAAAATCTTAGCAAGTAAGGAAGCTAAAAAAGGTTATTCTAAAGCTTTGGCTAAGGCTTATAAATTAAAGGACGAGCTAGATGCATCTGTTTCTGTTGTGAAGCAACATGGAGATGATGTCTTGCAAGATGCCAAATATTTGTACGAGCAAGAGAAAAAAGAAGAGCAATTAGATAGCCTTATAGGGGAATAATATGTCTTTTAAAGTGCTACATAGAGGATACCAACATATCCGACTATCATCATCTTTCTCGCTCACCTTGGATATTCAAGACTATCTTCGTTCCTTGGCGAGAGATGAAAAGGGGATTGAGTCTATCCAGTTTTACATGGATCAACAGCACTTTACTCTACGTATAAAAGAAGGCTTCTCTGTATTAGACAATGCAGAAGCCTTTTTAAAAAGAATAGATAAAGGAAAAGTTTCTGAGTTGATGACTCTTCCCATTCGTAGAGAAGAGAGTGCTTATTCTATTGTTTCAGGTGCAGCGATTAAGCGTGTACTTTTTCGTAGTTTTGTGCCGTATCCTATTCGCTATATATGGACTTGTTATCAGGCTTTTGGCTATATTAGAGAAGCCTATCAAACACTAGCGCGTAAGGAACTAACTATGGAGGTCTTGGACTGTTCGGCGATTTTATTGTCCTTATTCATGAACCAATCCAAGACTGCTAGCAATATCATGTTTATGCTTGATTTGGGGAATCATTTAGATCAGTGGTCCTTGAAAAAAACGGCAACAGATTTAGAACAAAGCCTTCTTGCAAAAGAGAGCGATGTATTCTTAGTACAGGGCGATACGGTTGTTAGTATCAAGAGTTCCGATGTTCAAGTAGGAGATGTCTTGATCTTATCTCAAGGAAATGAAATTCTGTTTGATGGACAAGTAGTTTCAGGTTTAGGTATGGTCAACGAAAGTTCCTTGACGGGAGAGAGTTTTCCAGTTGAAAAAAGAGAGTCTGATTTGGTTTGTGCAAATACAGTACTAGAAACTGGAGAGTTGCGTATTCGTGTAACCGATAATCAGATGAACAGCCGTATTTTACAGCTGATTGAGTTGATGAAGAAATCTGAAGAAAACAAGAAAACGAAACAACGCTATTTCATCAAGATGGCGGACAAGGTCGTCAAATATAATTTCTTGGGTGCTGGTCTGACTTACCTATTAACAGGTTCTTTTTCTAAGGCTATTTCTTTCCTATTAGTCGATTTCTCCTGCGCTTTGAAAATCTCTACTCCTGTAGCTTATTTGACAGCTATCAAGGAGGGGTTGAATCGTGAAATGGTGATTAAGGATGGGGATGTTCTGGAGAAATATCTGGAAGTCGATACCTTCTTGTTTGATAAGACGGGAACAATCACAACTAGCTATCCTATAGTTGAAAAGGTGTTACCTTTTGGGGACTATAGTGAGGAAGATATTCTCAGAATCAGTGCCTGTCTTGAGGAACACATTTATCATCCTATTGCTAATGCCATCGTCAAGCAAGCCGAGATAGAGGGGATTGAACATGAGGAAATGCATGGGAAACTCCAATATATCGCAAGTAAGGGGATCAAATCTCATATAGATGGCCAACCAGTTCTTATTGGGAATTATGTTTTGATGCAGGATGAGCAAATTCATATCAGTTCAGAACAAAATGCTTTAATTGAAGAGTACAAGAGTCACTACAATCTCTTATTCTTGGCTTATCAGAATGAATTGATTGGAATGTTCTACATTCATACTCCTTTGAGAAAAGAAGCAAAAGCAGCCTTGGAGAAACTTAAGGCACAAGGGAAAAAATTGATTCTGGCCACAGGGGACACCCTGGTTAGGACAGAGGAATTAGTCAAAGATTTGCCCTTTGATCAAGTCTATACAGACTTGAAACCTGATGGGAAATTTGAGTTAGTAGAGAAACTGCAGAAAGCAGGTCACACTATTTTGATGGTTGGGGATGGGTTGAATGACTCAGCTGCTCTAACCCTATCAGATATCGGTGTGGTGATGAATGAGAGTGCAGATATTTCTAAGCAGATGAGTGATATCTTATTGTTAGATAATCGCTTGGATTTCTTCCAAGAGTTGGATTCGCTATCATCATCTTTGCAAATACTCATCAAGAAGAATATTCAAGATACCGTTGTCGTAAATAGTAGTTTAATTGGCTTTGGCTTATTTAATTGGCTCAGTCCTTCAAACCTCTCTATCTTACATAATCTAACAACCTTGCGCATTGTCCTGCGTAGCCTGTCTATTAAGGCTAGATAGATGTACTTATCAACAACAAAAAGGAGTTACCTTTCTCGAGGTTAACTCCTTTGTTTATAGATAAATGTTGAACAGTTTAGTAAGTCAATACAAAGTATTTTTTCTTACCACGGCGGATAACAGTCAGTTCGTTCTCGAGCTTATCCGCGTCACTTAAGACATAGTCAAGGTCTTGGATACGGTCGCCGTTGACGTAGATAGCTCCGTTTTGAACATCTTCACGGGCTTGACGTTTTGAATTAACCACACCAGAAGATACGAGGAGTTCTACGATGTTGTGATTTTCGTCTGCCTGTACTTGGTAGTTTGGCACTCCACGAAGTCCTTGTTTGAGTTCTTTGACAGAAAGGTTTTTGATGTTTCCTGCAAAGAGTTGCTCAGTGATGTTGAGAGCTTCTTTGTAAGCTTCTTCTCCGTGAACAAGTATGACGACTTCACGAGCCAAGACTTTTTGAGCCAAGCGTTCGTGTGGCGCTGCTTCAAATTGTTTGCGGATGTCTTCAATTTCATCAAGTGACAAGAAAGTAAAGATTTTCAAGAAGCGAACAGCGTCTGCGTCCATAACGTTCATCCAAAATTGGTACATTTCATATGGGGAAGTCTTTTCAGGATTGAGCCAGACTGCGTTTCCTTCTGATTTACCAAATTTCTTACCAGTTGCATCTGTGATCAATGGAACAGTGATAACGTGGCCAGTCTTGTCAGCCTTACGACGAAGCAATTCAGTACCAGCTGTCATATTTCCCCACTGGTCAGAACCACCGATTTGAAGCGTTACGTTGTGGTCTTGGTTAAGGACGAAGAAGTCGTACCCTTGCATGATTTGGTAGGCAAACTCAGTGTAAGAAATCCCTGTTTCGATCCGTTTTTTCACAGATTCCTTACTCATCATGTAGTTGACAGTAAAGTATTTTCCGATATCACGGAGGAAATCAATGAAGCTGATGCTGCCAAACCAGTCGTAGTTGTTGACCATGACAGCCTTATTTTCACCATTTTCAAAGTCAAGAAAACGAGAAAGTTGTCCTTGGATAGACTTGACCCAGCCATCTACTGTGTCTTTTGTTTGGAGACTACGTTCAGCATCTTTGAAGGACGGATCTCCGATGAGACCTGTGGCACCGCCAACGAGCGCATAAGGTTTGTGACCTGCTAGTTGCAAGCGACGACTTGTCAAGATTGCGACAAGGTGGCCTAGGTGAAGGCTGTCAGCAGTTGGATCGTAGCCAGTATAATAAGAAACTTGACCTTCTTCTAGGGCTTTACGCAAAGCTTCTTCATCAGTCGTTTGAAAAATCAAACCACGCTCTTTTAGCTCATCAAAAATGTGCATGTGTCTTTTCTCCTTTTTGAAATTATTGTTTCTAACTATTGTATCACAAACTTGGGCAATAGCCTAGTATAATAGGGAAGAAAGTGGCTATTTTATGGAAAGTTTCCCTTTTATGGTATAATAGATAGAGTGAGGAAATCCATGCAAAATCAATTAAATGAATTAAAACGAAAAATGCTGGAATTTTTCCAGCTAGTAAAATCAAAACTAAATTATAGAAAATCAGAGAAAGTCTCAAAAGAGAAGAAGTCGAATGAGACAGGTGGGAAAATTTTGCCTATCCTGGGTAGCATTTTAGCCGCTATCAAGGGGATTGTGAATACGCTCTTTATTCTAGGCTTTATTGGTGGGCTTTTTGGTGCCGGTGTAGCTCTTGGTTATGGGGTTGCTTTGTTTGACAAGGCCAAGGTTCCACAAGCGGAGGACTTGGTTAAGCAGGTCAAAAATGTTTCTTCTATCTCAGAAATTGTTTATGCAGATGGGAGCGTCATTGCTTCTATCGAGAGTGACCTACTGCGAACTTCTGTTTCATCTGAGGAAATATCAGACAATCTCAAAAAGGCTATCGTTGCAACTGAGGACGAACATTTTCTTGAACATAATGGGGTTGTGCCCAAAGCTGTGATTCGGGCGACTTTGGGAACCTTTGCAGGTTTGGGATCATCTAGCGGGGGCTCGACCTTGACTCAACAGCTAATCAAGCAACAAGTGGTCGGAGATGCTCCTACTTTGGCTCGTAAGGCTACAGAAATTGTCGATGCCCTTGCCTTGGAACGCAACATGAGCAAGGATGAAATCTTGACCACCTATCTCAATGTTGCTCCCTTTGGTCGAAATCATAAAGGACAGAATATTGCAGGTGCCCAGCAAGCTGCTGAAGGAATTTTCGGTATCGATGTCAACAAGTTGAGTATTCCCCAAGCTGCCTTCCTAGCAGGTTTGCCACAGAGTCCGATTACTTATTCTCCTTATGAAAATACTGGAGAGTTAAAGAGTGATGAAGACTTAGAGCTTGGCTTGAAGCGGGCCAAGGATGTTCTCTACAACATGTACCGTACGGGTGCTCTGACTCGGGAAGAATACGACAAATACAAGGATTATAATCTCAAACAAGATTTCTTGCCATCAGGTACTGTCAATGTTGTTTCGAGGGATTATCTCTACTTTACAGCTATGGCTGAAGCGACCGATCGGATGTATGATTATTTAGTCCAGCAAGACAATGTTTCTAGCCAAGAGTTGAAAAACGAGTCGATTCAAAAGGCCTATCATGAGCGAGCGGAGCAGGAACTAAGTAATGGCGGCTATAAAATCACTACAACGATCAATAAAAAAATCCATAACGCCATGCAAAATGCAGTTGCTAACTACGGTCGTTTGGTAGATGATGCGACTGGGCAGCCTGAAGTAGGGAATGTTTTGATGGACAATAAAACGGGGGCTGTTCTAGGATTTGTTGGTGGTCGTAATTACCAGACAAACCAAAACAATCACGCCTTTGACACTAAGCGCTCGCCAGCCTCTACAACCAAGCCTTTGTTGGCCTATGGTATTGCCATTGACCAAGGTTTGATGGGAAGCGCTAGTATCTTGTCCAATTATCCGACAAAATTCTCTAATGGAAATCCTATCATGTATGTAAACAGTCCAGGTACAGGCATGATGACTTTGGGAGAAGCCTTGAATTATTCGTGGAATATCCCAGCCTATTGGACCTATCGTATGCTTCGCGAGAAGGGTGTTGATGTCAAGGGCTATATGGAGAAAATGGGTTACGAGATTCCAGAGTACGGTATCGAAAGTCTGCCTATGGGTGGTGGGATTGAAGTCACAGTTGCCCAGCATACCAATGGTTATCAAACAATTGCTAATAACGGTGTTTACCATCAGAAACATGTGATTTCTAAGATTGAATCACCTGACGGTAGAGTAATCTATGAATTTCAAGACAAACCAGTTCAAGTGTACTCTAAGGCAACAGCAACAATTATGCAGAGTTTGCTTCGTGAGGTGATTTCATCTCGAATCACTTCAAGTTTCCAAACAGACTTGGCTTCTATCAATTCAAGCTTAGCTCGTGCAGACTGGATTGGTAAGACTGGTACAACCAATGAAGATGAAAATATGTGGCTTATGCTGTCAACACCAAGATTGACTCTAGGTGGTTGGCTAGGGCATGATGATAACCGCCCAATGGCTAAGGGGGCTGGGCATTATCGAAATGCCAAATATATGGCTTACTTGGTCAATGCTATCCAACAGGCTGAGCCTGGAATTTGGGGGAACGAGCGCTTTAATCTTGATTCTAGTGTGACCCAATCTCAGGTCCTCAGATCTACAGGGCAGAAGCCAGGCAAAGTATCCGTTAATGGAAAAACAGTTGATCTTTCAGGTTCTACTGTAACGAGCTATTGGGCTAACAAGGCGGGAGCTCCTACGACAAGCTATCACTTTGCTATTGGAGGAAGTGAGTCAGATTATCAAAATGCTTGGTCAAGTATCGTTAGCACACTACCAACTCCTTCCAGCTCAAGTACTAGTTCAAATAGTAGTTCAAGTGCTAGCTCTAGCAGTACATCAAGTTCATCATCGCCTACACAATCAAATAGTAGAAGATAGGAAAGTGGTATGGATTGCCACTTTTTTCTTTTGTCCTTTCGTGTTACAATAAAGGTATGAATCAGTATCAGAAAAAGATTGTTAAAGGAACTATTTATTCGCTCTTATCTGGCTTAATCTGGGGAATCTGTGGGATTCTAGGAGAGTATTTCTTTACTCATTACCAGGTGTCTTCTGGCTGGATTACCTCTATGCGTTTGACACTGGCAGGGAGTATTGTGCTCATTTGGTCTGCAATGCAATTAAAATCACAAGTGCTAGATATTTGGCGAGATAAGAAAAATTACCTACCCTTTTTAGCCTATGCTATTTTGGGGATTTTTTCAGTTCAGTATTTTTTCTATCTCTGCGTAGAATACTCAAATGCAGCGACAGCAACTATTTTACAGTTTATCAGTCCAGTCTTTATCCTCTTCTACAATCGCTTGGTTTATCAAAAACGAGCGTCAAAAAGCGCTATTTTCTATGTTTTGGTTGCCATGCTGGGTGTTTGCTTGATGGCGACAAAGGGTGATCTCTCTCAATTATCTATGACTCCACTAGCCCTTATAACAGGTCTGCTGAGCGCCATGGGTGTTATGTTTAATGTTATCCTACCCCAACCTTTTGCTAAGCGCTATGGTTTTGTTCCCACGGTTGGGTGGGGTATGATTTTGGCAGGTTTATTTAGCAATGTTCTCTCGCCAGTGCATCAGCTTTCCTTTACTCTTGATATTTGGAGTATCTTGATTTGTCTCATTATCGCTTTCTTTGGTACGGCTTTTGCTTTTTTTATTTCCATGAAGGCTGTGTTCTTGGTTTCTCCTTTGGTGGTTTCCGTTATCAGTGCCAGTGAACCTCTCTCTTCTGCTCTCTTGAGTGTTTTATTTTTAGGTTTGGTAGTGGATTGGTCCCTTCTTCTAGCGATGGCCCTGATTATTTTACCCATGATTTTCTTATCAATAGAAGAAGCGAAAGAAAGTAAATAAAAAGTCTTTTCTTAATTCTAAAAGTGTGCTATACTAGAATGGTCAATAAAACATGGGGAGATAGTTGTGAAGAGTGTTTTTAGGTTGTATCGGTAGGGGCTTGCTTTTACCGACAGCACGTTTTATCTCACATCCCTAAAAATCATACCTAAAAACAAACAAAAAGGCTTCAAATTTGAGGCCTTTTTTGGTAGAATAGGTATCATTAAAATGAACTAGGAGGCGCTTATGACTGCTACAAAAATGAACGCACAAGAAATTATCCAATTTATCGCCAATGCTGAAAAGAAAACCAGTGTTAAAGTAACCTTTGAGGGGGAACTTGCAACTGCTGTGCCTAGCTCTGTTGTCAAATTAGGGAATGTCCTATTTGGAGACTGGAAGGACGTGGCTCCGCTTCTCGAAGGTTTGTTAGAAAATCAAGACTATGTTGTTGAGCAAGATGCTCGTAATTCTGCAGTTCCCTTGCTAGATAAACGTGCTATCAACGCCCGTATCGAGCCAGGTGCTATTATTCGTGATCAAGTAGAAATTGGTGACAATGCTGTTATCATGATGGGAGCTGTTATCAATATCGGTGCTGAAATTGGTGCAGGAACTATGATTGACATGGGGGCTATCCTTGGTGGCCGTGCTATCGTTGGGAAAAACAGTCACGTTGGTGCAGGTGCGGTTCTTGCAGGTGTGATTGAGCCAGCTAGCGCAGAACCAGTCCGTGTTGGAGACAATGTTCTTATCGGTGCTAATGCAGTGGTTATCGAAGGAGTCCAAATCGGTAGTGGTTCAGTTGTCGCAGCAGGAGCTATCGTTACCCAAGATGTCCCAGAAAACGTGGTGGTAGCAGGTGTTCCAGCTCGTATCATCAAAGAGATTGATGCCCAAACCCAACAAAAAACAGCGCTAGAGGATGCGCTTCGTACCTTATAATTGTAAAAGTAATAAAGAGGCGGAACCCTTCTTCCAGCCTCTTTCTGCTATATCGGAGGATAGATAGATGTTAGATTTGATTCAGACTAGACGAGATTTGCACCAGATTCCAGAGATTGGCTTGGAGGAGTTCAAGACTCAGGCTTATCTGCTGGATGTGATTGAAAAATTGACTGCGGGCAAGGCTTTTGTTCAAGTTCGTACTTGGCGGACAGGGATTTTGGTTTATTTGCAGGGAAGTCAGCCAGAGCGGACCATTGGTTGGCGAACAGACATTGATGGCCTGCCTATCGTCGAACAAACAGGACTTCCTTTCGCTTCTCAGCACCAAGGTCGTATGCACGCCTGTGGCCATGATTTCCACATGACTATTGCTTTGGGCTGTCTTGAGCGAGCCCTTGAGGAGCAACCAAAGAATAATCTGCTCTTTCTTTTTCAGCCTGCTGAAGAAAATGAAGCTGGTGGTATGCTCATGTATGAGGATGGTGCTTTTGGAGACTGGTTGCCAGACCAATTTTATGGCCTCCATGTCCGTCCAGATTTGAAGGTTGGTCAGATTGCGACCAATACTCATACACTCTTTGCAGGAACTTGCGAGGTGAAGATCCGTTTCAAAGGAAAAGGTGGGCACGCAGCCTTTCCACATGAAGCTAATGATGCCTTGGTGGCGGCTAGTTACTTTGTGACCCAGGTGCAGTCAGTTGTTAGTCGCAATGTTAATCCAATCGAGGGAGCAGTGGTGACTTTTGGCGTTTTTCAGGCTGGAACAACCAACAATGTCATAACAGACACAGCCTTTTTGCATGGAACTATTCGGGCCTTGACACAGGACATGAGTCTCTTGGTGCAAAAGCGGGTCAAAACAGTTGCAGAAGGGGTTGCAGCTGCCTTCGATATGGAAGTCGAAGTGGAACTCAAGCAAGGTGGTTATCTGCCTGTTGAGAATAATCCAGCCTTGGCGCGTGAACTGATGGACTTCTTTGAAGAAAAAGAGGGGATTGAGTTGATTGATATCGAGCCTGCTATGACAGGTGAAGACTTTGGTTACCTCCTTTCGAAGGTAGATGGCGTTATGTTCTGGCTAGGTATCGATAGTCCCTACGCCCTTCATCACCCTCAGATGAGTCCCAAGGAAGAAGCCTTAGCCATTGGGGTAGATGCGGTTTCTAGTTTCCTGAAAAAGAAGGCAGCAGAGTAGAGGAATTGTCTATGAAAGCAGAATTACGCAAGCAAGTCTTGCAAGAAATGAAGGTTATCCCTCGAACTCAAAAAGTTACTATGGATCTAGCTTTAACGGATCAATTTTTGACACACCCCTTTTACCAAGAAGCCAAGGTCATCGCAACCTATCTCTCTTTTCCTCATGAGTTTCAAACGCAGGAACTAATTGAGCAGGCGCTGAAAGATGACAAGAAGGTTCTGATACCCAAAACCTATCCCAAGGGGTACATGGACTTTGTAGTCTATAATCCGCAACAACTGGTAAAAACTTCCTTTGGATTACTGGAACCACAGGGAGATTTGGAAGTAGTGGATGCATCTCAGATTGATTTGATTCATGTTCCTGGTCTGGCTTTTACGACGGAAGGATATCGGATTGGATACGGTGGAGGTTATTATGACCGCTATCTGGAATATTTTTCTGGTCATACTTTGAGTACGATATATCCTTGTCAAATTCAGGACTTTATCCCTGAAAATCATGATATTCCTGTTGAGGAGGTTCTGATTGATGAAGGAAATCTTTGATAGACGTTACCCTGTGACGAGTTTCTTCCTCTTAGTGACGGCCTTGGTATTTCTACTAATGTTGGTGACCACAGGAGGAAACTTTTACAGGGCAGATACTCTATTTCGATTTGGAGCCATGTACGGGCCTGCCATTCGCCTCTTTCCCGAGCAAATTTGGCGTCTCTTTTCGGCTATTTTTGTTCATATTGGGTGGGAGCATTTCATTGTTAATATGCTTTCGCTTTATTATCTTGGTAGGCAAGTAGAGGAAATTTTTGGGTCCAAGAAGTTTTTCTTTCTCTATCTCTTATCTGGAATGATGGGTAATCTCTTTGTTTTTGTATTTAGTCCCAAATCCTTAGCAGCAGGAGCCTCTACCTCTCTTTATGGGCTATTTGCTGCGATTATTGTTCTTCGCTATGCAACGCGTAATCCTTATATCCAACAGCTAGGGCAATCTTATCTGACACTTTTTGTGATTAACATTATTGGAAGTGTTCTGATTCCAGGAATCAGCCTAGCAGGTCATATCGGAGGTGCAGTTGGTGGCGCATTTTTAGCAGTTATCTTTCCAGTTCGAGGAGAAAGACGGATGTATAGTGCCAGTCAGAGACTGGTAGCGTTAGTGTTGTTCGTAGGACTCGCAGTCTTGCTTTTATACAAGGGAATGGGATGAAAATCTATGTAATGAAAAAAGATAAGGCATTTTTGAACCTTATCTTTTTATGTTATTCTTTCTCAGCCAATTCTTTTCCCAGTTGGATGATGTAATCTTTCAAGTCATCTTTGACTTGTGGGTGCTTGAGGGCATAGTCAATAGATGTTTTCATAAAGCCAAACTTATCCCCGACGTCGTAACGAGCTCCTGTAAATTCACGGGCGAAAACACGTTGTGTTTTATTGAGAGTATCAATAGCATCGGTAAGTTGGATTTCATTTCCAGCGCCAGGAGCTTGATTTTCGAGGATCTCAAAAATTTCTGGTGTGAGCAGATAGCGCCCGATAATGGCTAAATCACTTGGAGCCTCTTCTGGAGCCGGTTTCTCAACGAAAGTTTCGACGCTATAGAGACCATTGATTCCTTCGCCTTGAGGAGCGATAACTCCATATGCTGAAACTTCTTCATGAGGGACAGGCATAACAGCAATTGTTGATGCGTGAGTCGACTCGTAATCATTCATCAATTGTTTTGTCAAAGGGACAGCGTTGTCATCTGTGATATCCATTAGGTCGTCACCAAGCATGACAACAAAGGGCTCATTCCCTACAAAAGCTTTTGCTTGTAAGACAGCATCGCCAAGACCACGAGGATGGCTTTGACGGATAAAGTGAAGGCGAATGCCAGTTGTTTCGTCTACCAATTTTAGCAAGTCATGTTTGCCTTTTTCTTTGAGGTTGTACTCAAGCTCAAAGTTTGAGTCAAAGTGGTCTTCAATAGAACGTTTTGATTTACCAGTGACAACCAGAATATCTTCAATACCTGATTTAAGAGCTTCTTCTACGATAAATTGGATAGTTGGTTTGTCCACAATTGGCAACATTTCTTTAGCAAGTGCTTTGGTTGCTGGTAAAAATCGAGTCCCGAGTCCAGCGGCAGGGATGACTGCCTTTCTAACTTTTGATGTCATAAGAATCCTTTCTTTAGAGGGTTAAGACCACTCATTTTCTGCTTTAAATTCATTGTTCATGATGTCATAAATGGCATCTTTGATATTGGTTCCGTGGTAAATAACTTGGTAAATGGCTTGTGTAATCGGCATATAGACTCCAAGTTCTTGCGCTAGTTCATAGGCTGCTCGGGTCGTCGAAATTCCTTCAATTACCATGCCCATATTAGCTTCTATATCAGCTAGGGATTCTCCACGACCAAGGGCATCTCCAGCTCTCCAGTTACGAGAGTGGATGGAGGTTCCCGTTACGATCAAATCTCCCACACCAGATAAGCCGCTATAGGTCAATGGATTAGCCCCGAGTGCTACCCCTAAGCGAGTAATTTCTGCCAAGCCTCGAGCGATGATGGCTGCCTTGGCATTGTCACCAAATCCCAAACCATGTAAAGCTCCAGCGCCAACAGCGATAATATTTTTAAGAGCGCCAGCAGTTTCAACCCCGATAACATCCGTATTGGTATAAAGTCGGAAGTAGTGATTACTAAAGAGCTCCTGAACGTATTGAGCTGTTTGTAAATCTTTAGAAGCAGCAGTGATTAAAGTTAGGTCACGCACAATGGTTTCTTCTGCATGACTAGGGCCTGAAACAACGACAATATCACTGCGGAGCTGTTCAGGAATTTCTTCTTCAAGGATGGTTGATAATCGTTTATGGCTATCAGGCTCTAATCCCTTTGAAGCGTGCATGATAATAGCCTTATGGTCCAAGGTTTTTGCAACTTGTTGGGCAACAAGTCGTGTCACTTTTGTTGGGACAACAAACAAAATCGCATCTACATCTTTCAGTGCCTCTGCTAAGTCGGTGTAGGCAATGATATTTTCATCTAGAACGACATCTTTAAAGTAGTGCTTGTTAGTATGATAGGTATTAATTTCATTGATTTGCTCGGAAAGATTTCCCCAAATACGTACCTCGTGTCCATTGTCATTTAAGACTTGTGAAAGGGCAGTTCCCCAAGAACCAGGCCCCAAGACGGCGACGGTTTGTTTTTCCATGTTTTCCTCCTTGGTAGAGTTCTCTTTTTATTTTATCACATTCTAGGGGATTTTGCACTTTCATTACTGGGGAGTTGTTGCTTTGTTACTTGAAAATTATATAAAAACCGAGGCTAAGTATTAAACTCTTAGTCTCGGTTTTGATATTCCTTAAAGAATAACGAGGTTTATTTCAATTGATCTGTAATGTCTTTTGATAGCAACATTCCCAGATGATAAGTTTTATTGATGTAAGCAATGACATCATTGATATTTTCAGTCGTGTGAATTTTTTCTTTGATGTCAGATCTAAATGTTTCATCCTTCAACAGTTGTTCTTGGTAGAGCCTTTGAAGTCTCTCCTTCTCGTACTTATTGAGCAGAAAAAGGAAAACCAAGCTAATTACAACGAGGATATAAGCATATTGGCTCATAGGAAATCTCCCTGTATGGTAAAAAATAGTAGTGAGTAAATCGAATTAGTCAATTCAAAGTAGCAGAGCAAGTTAGCAAAACTTGATAAGATTTTTGATAGGCCTCTAAACCAAAGTCCGTATAGTCTTTAGTGTAAGTTACTTAGACTACTTTACAATAAAGTGATTAAAAGATTACGACATGAGCCTAACCAAATCGATATTATTTGGTTAGGTGAGTTAGTGAAGCGTTTAGGCAAGTATCTCTGGTTACGACGTTTTAGGACATAAATCGATCATATTTATGTCCTAAAACTAGTGAAGCGCCTAGCCAAATACCTGATAGGATTTGGCGTTAGTTACTTAGATTGCTCCGCAATCAAGTAACTTTGGCGATTTACATCTTCTCTGGCGCTTCTACTCCAAGCAAGCGAAGGGCTTCTTTGAGAACGACTGCGGTTGCGTAGCTGAGAGCTAGACGGCTGTCGCGTTCTGGGCTATCATCCAAGATACGTGTATGTGCATAGTATTTGTTGAAGGCTTGAGCTAGGCTAATTGCAAATTTAGCAATGATAGAAGGTTCAAAGTTATCCGCAGCACGGTTGATAATACGTGGGAAATCTTGGATGAGTTTAATGATTTCCCAGCTTTCAGCATCATTCAAGCTATAGTTGCCAGCTGTTTCTGGTTTGAAGTCTGCTTTGCGCAAGATAGATTGGATACGAGCGTAGGCATATTGAACGTAAGGTCCAGTTTCACCCTCGAAGGATACCATAGCTTCTAGGTCGAAGTCATATCCATTTGTACGGTCGGTTTTGAGGTCATAGAATTTAATGGCTCCAACCCCAACAGCATGCGCTACCTGGTCTTTGTTTTCAAGTTCAGGATTTTTAGCCTCGATTTGGGCCTTGGCACGACTAACAGCCTCTGCAATAGTAGGCTCTAGCAAGATGACATTCCCTTTACGAGTGGAGAGTTTTTTCCCTTCTTTTGTAACCAAACCACAAGGAACGTGAGTAATGTCGTCACTCCAGTCGTAGCCCATCTCTTGTAAGACAGCTTTGAGTTGCTTAAAGTGGGCAGATTGTTCTTGACCAACGACGTAGATAGATTTGGCAAATTGGTATTCATTTTTACGGTAAAGGGCTGCAGCCAGGTCACGAGTGATATAGAGAGTTGCACCATCCGATTTCTTGATAAGGGCTGGATGTTCAATTCCATATTTTTCAAGATTGACAACTTGGGCACCTTCTGACTCAACAAGAAGGCCTTTTTCAGAAAGAATGTCTACAACTGCATCCATCTTATCGTTGTAGAAGGCTTCCCCGTTGTAGCTGTCAAATTCGACTTGCAATTCATTGTAAAGGCGGTTAAATTCCACCAAACTTTCATCACGGAACCATTGCCAAAGTGCGAGAGCTTCCTCGTCGCCATTTTCCAGTTTACGGAACCATTCGCGCGCTTCGTCATCTAAGCTAGGGTCATTTTCAGCTTCAGCATTGATGCGGACATAGAGTTTAAGAAGTTCATCAATTGGATGAGCTTTTACAGCTTCTTCGTCGCCCCATTTTTTGTAGGCAACAATCAACATCCCAAACTGTTTACCCCAGTCTCCCAAGTGGTTGACCTTGACCGTTTGATAACCGATTTTTTGGAAGATATGTGACAAGCTATCTCCAATAACAGTTGAGCGCAGGTGACCAATAGAGAATGGTTTAGCGATATTAGGACTAGACATATCGATCACAACATTTTCTTGTTTACCAATGTTTTGGTCAGCATAGTGTTCTTTTTCAGTGATAACAGCTTGCAATACTTGAGCAGAAATGGCAGATTTATCAAGGAAAAAGTTGACGTAAGGTCCTGTTGCAACAACTTTTTCAAAGGCTTGGCTGTTAATTTTTTCAGCCAGTTCAGCTGCAATCATTTGAGGTGCTTTACGTTCGACTTTTGCAAGAGAAAAAGCAGGGAAAGCGATGTCTCCCATTTCTGAGTTTTTAGGGGTTTCCAGTAAATTTAAAATAGCCTCTTGGTCTAGGCTATCAATGACGTTAGCCAATTCGCTAGCAATCAATTCTTTTGTATTCATTAAGAGCTCCTTTTTGGACTTTTCTACTATTTTATCACAATTTTAAAGAAAGAAGAAAAAATTTTTGAAATCTCCTATTTTTTTGGTATAATATAGTTATAAAATTAGTTATAAATATTCATATAAGAGGATTTTATGAGAAAAAGAGATCGTCATCAGTTAATAAAAAAAATGATTACTGAGGAGAAATTAAGTACACAAAAAGAAATTCAAGATCGGTTGGAGGCGCACAATGTCTTTGTGACGCAGACAACCTTGTCTCGTGATTTGCGCGAAATCGGCTTGACCAAGGTCAAGAAAAATGATATGGTGTATTATGTACTAGCAAATGAGACAGAAAAGATTGATTTGGTGGAATTTTTGTCTCATCATTTAGAAGGTGTTGCAAGAGCAGAGTTTACCTTGGTACTTCATACCAAATTGGGAGAAGCCTCTGTTTTGGCAAATATTGTAGATGCAAACAAGGATGAATGGATTTTAGGAACAGTTGCTGGTGCCAATACCTTATTGGTTATTTGTCGAGACCAGCACGTTGCCAAACTCATGGAAGATCGTTTGCTAGATTTGATGAAAGATAAGTAAGGTCTTGGGAGTTACTCTCAAGACTTATTTTTGACAAGGAGAGACGGAAAATGGCAACAGAAAAGCTATCCCCCGGCATGCAACAGTATGTGGATATTAAAAAGCAATATCCAGATGCTTTTTTGCTCTTTCGGATGGGTGATTTTTATGAATTATTTTATGAGGATGCGGTCAATGCTGCGCAGATTCTGGAAATTTCCTTAACGAGTCGCAACAAGAATGCGGACAATCCGATTCCTATGGCGGGTGTTCCCTATCATTCTGCCCAACAGTATATCGATGTCTTGATTGAGCAGGGCTATAAGGTAGCTATTGCTGAACAGATGGAAGATCCTAAACAAGCAGTTGGGGTTGTGAAACGAGAGGTTGTTCAGGTCATTACGCCAGGGACAGTGGTCGACAGTAGTAAGCCGGACAGTCAGAACAATTTCTTGGTTGCCATAGACCGTGAAGGTAATCAATTTGGTCTAGCTTATATGGACTTGGTGACCGGAGACTTTTATGTGACAGGTCTTTTGGATTTCACGCTGGTTTGTGGGGAAATCCGTAACCTCAAGGCTCGAGAAGTGGTACTGGGTTATGACTTGTCTGAGGAAGAGGAACAAATCCTTAGTCGTCAGATGAATTTGGTGCTTTCATATGAAAAAGAAGGCTTTGAAGACCTTCATTTACTGGATTCACGATTGGCATCTGTGGAGCAAGCGGCATCTAGTAAATTGCTTCAGTATGTTCATCGAACTCAGATGAGGGAATTGAACCACCTCAAACCTGTTATCCGCTATGAAATCAAAGATTTCTTGCAGATGGATTATGCGACCAAGGCTAGTCTGGATTTGGTTGAGAATGCTCGTTCGGGCAAGAAGCAAGGTAGTCTTTTCTGGCTTTTGGATGAAACCAAAACGGCTATGGGTATGCGTCTCTTACGTTCTTGGATCCATCGTCCTTTGATTGATAAGGAACGAATCGTTCAACGACAAGAAGTGGTGCAGGTCTTTCTCGACTATTTCTTTGAGCGCAGTGATTTGACAGACAGTCTCAAGGGTGTTTATGACATTGAGCGCTTGGCTAGTCGTGTTTCTTTTGGCAAAACTAATCCCAAGGATCTCTTGCAGTTGGCGACAACCTTGTCTAGTGTGCCACGGATTCGTGCGATTTTAGAAGGAATGGAGCAACCTGCTCTAGCCTATCTCATTGAACAACTGGATGCCATTCCAGAGTTGGAGAGTTTGATTAGTGCGGCCATTGCTCCTGAAGCTCCCCATGTGATTACAGAAGGTGGCATTATCCAGACTGGATTTGATGAGACTTTAGACAAGTACCGTCGCGTTCTTAGAGAAGGAACTAGCTGGATTGCTGAAATTGAGGCTAAGGAGCGAGAAAACTCTGGTATCAGCGCCCTTAAGATTGTCTATAATAAAAAAGATGGCTACTATTTCCATGTGACCAATTCGCAACTGGGAAATGTGCCTGCTCACTTTTTCCGCAAGGCGACGCTGAAAAACTCGGAACGTTTTGGAACCGAAGAATTAGCCCGTATCGAGGGAGATATGCTGGAAGCGCGTGAGAAGTCAGCTAACCTAGAGTATGAAATTTTTATGCGCATTCGTGAAGAGGTCAGCAAGTACATTCAGCGTTTGCAGGCTCTAGCTCAAGGAATTGCGACAGTTGATGTTTTGCAAAGCTTGGCAGTTGTAGCCGAAACCCAGCATTTGATTCGACCTGAATTCGGAGATGATTCGCGAATTGATATCCAGAAAGGGCGCCATGCTGTCGTTGAAAAGGTTATGGGGGCTCAGACCTATATTCCCAATACGATTCAGATGGCAGAAGATACCAGTATCCAACTGATTACAGGGCCCAATATGAGCGGGAAGTCAACCTACATGCGTCAGTTAGCCATGACGGCGGTTATGGCTCAGTTGGGTTCTTATGTGCCAGCAGAAAGCGCCTATTTACCTATTTTTGATGCGATTTTTACCCGCATTGGAGCAGCAGATGACTTGGTTTCAGGTCAATCAACCTTTATGGTGGAGATGATGGAGGCCAATAATGCCATTTCGCATGCAACCAAAAATTCCTTGATTCTCTTTGATGAGTTAGGGCGGGGAACCGCTACTTATGATGGGATGGCTCTTGCTCAGTCCATCATCGAATACATCCATGAGCACATCGGAGCCAAGACCCTCTTTGCGACCCACTACCATGAGTTGACTAGTCTGGAGTCCAGCTTGGAACACTTGGTCAATGTTCACGTGGCAACTTTGGAGCAGGATGGGCAGGTCACCTTCCTTCACAAGATTGAACCAGGACCAGCTGATAAATCCTACGGTATCCATGTTGCCAAGATTGCTGGTTTACCAGCAGATCTCCTAGCAAGGGCGGATAAGATTTTGACTCAGTTAGAGAATCAAGGTACAGAAAATCCTACTCCTATGAGACAAACAAGTGCTGTCACAGAACAGATTTCACTCTTTGATACGGCAGAAGAAAACCCTATTCTAGCAGAATTAGCTAAATTGGACATTTACAACATGACACCCATGCAAGCTATGAATGTCTTGGTTGAGTTAAAACAGAAACTATAAAACCAAGACTCACTAGTTAATCTAGCTATATCAAGGAGACTTCTTTGACAAGTTCCCACTTTTTTGCTAGAATAACATCACACAAACAGAATGAAAAGGAGCTGACGCATTGTCGCTCCCTTTTGTCTATTTTTTAAGGAGAAAGTATGCTGATTCAGAAAATAAGAACTTACAAGTGGCAGGCCTTAGCTTCGCTCCTGATGACAGGCTTGATGGTTGCTAGTTCACTTTTGCAACCGCGTTATCTGCAGGAGGTGTTAGACGCCCTCCTTGCTGGAAAATATGAAGCTATTTATAGTATCGGGGCTTGGTTGATTGGTGTGGCTTTGGTCGGTCTGGTTGCTGGTGGTTTTAATGTTGTCCTTGCAGCCTATATTGCCCAAGGAGTTTCATCTGACCTTCGGGAGGATGCCTTCCGTAAAATCCAAACCTTTTCTTATGCTAATATTGAACAATTTAATGCGGGAAATCTAGTCGTTCGCATGACAAATGATATCAACCAGATTCAGAACGTGGTCATGATGGCCTTCCAAATCCTTTTCAGACTTCCCCTTTTGTTCATCGGTTCGTTTATCCTGGCGATTCAAACCTTACCTTCTCTGTGGTGGGTGATTGTTCTCATGGTAGTCTTGATTTTTGGTTTGACTGCTGTCATGATGGGAATGATGGGGCCCCGTTTTGCCAAGTTTCAAACCCTTCTTGAGCGCATCAATGCCATTGCCAAGGAAAATCTGCGTGGCGTTCGCGTGGTTAAGTCCTTTGTCCAAGAAAAAGAGCAGTTTGCTAAGTTTACGGAGGTTTCAGACGAGCTTCTCGGTCAAAATCTTTACATCGGTTATGCCTTTTCAGTAGTGGAACCTTTCATGATGTTGGTCGGTTATGGGGCGGTATTCCTCTCTATTTGGCTAGTTGCAGGGATGGTTCAGTCGGATCCGTCAGTTGTTGGTTCCATTGCTTCCTTTGTCAATTACCTAAGCCAGATTATCTTTACCATTGTTATGGTTGGATTTTTGGGAAATTCTGTCAGTCGTGCCATGATTTCTATGCGTCGTATTCGAGAAATTCTGGACGCAGAGCCAGCCATGACCTTCAAGGATGTCCCAGATGAAGAGTTGGTCGGAAGTCTTAGCTTTGAAAATGTGACCTTTACCTATCCAATGGATAAGGAACCGATGCTGAAAGATGTGAGCTTTACTATTGAACCTGGTCAGATGGTTGGTGTAGTTGGAGCCACTGGTGCAGGAAAATCAACCTTGGCTCAATTGATTCCACGTCTCTTTGACCCACAGGAAGGGTCTATCAAAATCGGAGGCAAGGATATTCGAGAAGTGAGTGAAGGGACCCTGCGTAAAACAGTTTCTATCGTTCTCCAACGTGCCATTCTCTTTAGTGGAACGATTGCAGATAACTTGAGACAGGGTAAGGGAGATGCTACTCTATTTGAAATGGAACGCGCAGCCAATATTGCCCAGGCTAGTGAATTCATTCATCGTATGGAGAAAAGCTTTGAAAGTCCAGTTGAAGAACGGGGAACCAATTTCTCTGGTGGGCAAAAGCAACGGATGTCGATTGCTCGTGGGATTGTCAGCAATCCACGTATTCTGATTTTTGACGATTCGACCTCAGCCTTGGATGCCAAGTCAGAGCGCTTGGTCCAAGAAGCCTTGAATAAGGACTTGAAAGGGACGACAACCATTATTATTGCTCAAAAAATTAGCTCGGTTGTCCATGCAGACAAGATTTTGGTTCTAGATCAAGGACGATTGATTGGCCAAGGCACGCATGCAGACTTGGTTGTCAATAATGCCGTTTATCGTGAAATTTATGAAACACAGAAAGGAAAGGAGGAGTAAAATGAAGACAGTTCAATTTTTTTGGCATTACTTTAAGGTCTATAAGTTCTCATTTGTGGTTGTTATCTTGATGCTGGTTCTATCAACTCTTGCCCAAGCCCTCTTTCCGGTTTTTTCTGGACAAGCGGTAACAGAGCTAGCCAATTTAGTTCAAGCTTATCAAAATGGCAATCCAGAACTTGTTTGGCAAAGCCTATCAGGAATCATGGTCAATCTTGGCCTGCTAGTTTTGGTTTTATTTATCTCCAGTGTGATATACATGTGTCTTATGACGCGTGTGATTGCAGAATCGACCAACGAGATGCGCAAAGGCCTCTTTGGTAAACTTGCTCGGTTGACGGTTTCTTTCTTTGACCGCCGACAAGATGGCGATATCCTGTCTCGTTTTACCAGTGATTTGGATAATATCCTCCAAGCCTTTAACGAAAGCTTGATTCAGGTCATGAGCAATATTGTTTTATACATTGGTCTGATTCTCGTCATGTTTTCGAGAAATGTGACGCTGGCCCTCATCACCATTGCCAGCACACCAGTGGCCTTCCTTATGCTGATTTTTATTGTAAAAATGGCACGCAAATACACCAACCTCCAGCAGAAAGAGGTAGGGAAGCTAAACGCCTATATGGATGAGAGCATCTCAGGCCAAAAAGCTGTCATTGTCCAAGGAATTCAAGAGGATATGATGGCAGGATTTCTTGAGCAAAATGAGCGCGTGCGCAAGGCAACCTTTAAAGGAAGAATGTTTTCAGGAATTCTGTTCCCTGTCATGAATGGGATGAGTCTGGTCAACACAGCCATCGTTATCTTTGCTGGTTCAGCTGTACTTTTGAATGATAAGACTATTGAAACAAGTACAGCTCTAGGTTTGATTGTTATGTTTGCCCAATTTTCACAGCAGTACTACCAGCCTATTATTCAGGTTGCAGCTAGTTGGGGGAGTCTTCAGTTGGCCTTTACTGGGGCTGAACGGATTCAGGAAATGTTTGATGCAGAGGAAGAAATCCGACCTGAAAAGGCTCCAATCTTCACTAAGTTGCAAGAAGGTGTTGAAATTAGTCATATTGATTTTTCATACTTGCCTGATAAACCTATTTTGAAAGATGTCAGCATTTCTGCCCCTAAAGGCCAGATGACAGCAGTTGTTGGTCCGACAGGTTCAGGGAAAACGACTATTATGAACCTCATCAATCGCTTTTATGATGTTGATGCTGGTGGTATTTATTTTGACGGCAAAGACATCCGTGACTATGATTTAGATAGTCTCAGAAGCAAGGTGGGAATTGTTTTGCAAGATTCGGTCTTATTTAGTGGAACGATTCGAGACAATATCCGTTTCGGTGTGCCAGATGCTAGTCAAGGAATGGTTGAGGCAGCAGCCAAGGCAACCCACATTCACGACTATATCGAAAGCTTACCTGATAAGTACGATACTCTTATCGATGATGATCAGAGCATCTTCTCGACTGGACAAAAGCAATTGATTTCTATCGCTCGAACCCTGATGACAAATCCAGAAGTTCTCATTCTAGATGAAGCAACTTCAAACGTAGATACGGTGACAGAAAGTAAGATTCAGCATGCCATGGAGGCGGTTGTAGCAGGTAGAACTAGTTTCGTCATTGCCCACCGTTTGAAGACCATCCTCAATGCAGACCAGATTATTGTCCTCAAAGATGGAGAAGTCATTGAACGTGGTAATCACCATGAACTCTTGAAACTAGGTGGCTTCTACTCAGAACTCTATCACAATCAATTTGTCTTTGAATAAGAAAAAAGTTGTCCTATGGGCAGCTTTTTCTTGTCCATAAAAAATATTTATCACAGCCTTAAAAAAAACATATTAGACGAAAAGCGTTTTGAGTGATATGATAGGACTATCGTTATACTCAATGAAAATCAAAGAGCAAACTAAGAAGCTAGCAGTAGGTTGCTCAAAGCACTGCTTTGAGGTTATAGATAGAACTGACGAAGTCAGTAACATATATACGGTAAGGCGACGCTGACGTGGTTTGAAGAGATTTTCGAAGAGTATTAACATTCGAAAGGAGAGACATCATGCCTAGAACGGTTGTAGGAGTTGCTGCAAATCTATGTCCCGTAGACGCAGAGGGCAAAAATATTCATTCATCTGTATCTTGTAGATTCGCAGAGAGCATTCGTCAAGTCGGTGGTCTCCCTTTAGTCATTCCTGTTGGTGATGAGTCAGTTGTACGCGATTATGTGGAAATGATTGACAAACTCATTTTGACAGGAGGCCAAAATGTTCATCCTCAGTTTTATGGAGAGAAAAAGACCATCGAGAGCGATGATTACAATCTAGTGCGCGATGAGTTTGAATTGGCACTCTTGAAAGAAGCGCTTCGTCAGAATAAACCAATTATGGCAATCTGTCGCGGTGTCCAACTTGTCAATGTTGCCTTCGGCGGAACCCTCAATCAAGAAATCGAAGGTCACTGGCAAGGACTACCTTTCGGAACATCTCACTCTATTGAGACAGTGGAGGGGAGCGTGGTGGCCAAGCTATTTGGAAAAGAAAGTCAGGTTAACTCGGTCCATCGTCAAAGCATTAAGGATTTGGCACCTAATTTCCGCGTAACCGCTATTGATCCAAGAGACCAGACCATCGAAGCGATTGAGTCTATCGACGAGCACCACATTATCGGTTTGCAGTGGCATCCAGAGTTTCTGGTTAATGAAGAAGATGGCAATTTAGAATTATTTGAGTATTTATTGAATGAATTGTAACGACTGGTATATCTGGTCGTTCTTTATTTTATTTTTTCAAAATTTTTGGGATGCGGCATTTTTACGCAAACGTTTGAATTCTGATAATAATTGGAGAAATTCGACAAAAAAACTTGAAAAAAACGAAAGTAAGCGTTATGATAGAAAAGAAGAAATATTGGAGGAATAACATGTCACATATTAAATTTGATTATTCAAAAGTTTTAGACAAATTTGTTGCACCACATGAAGTGGAATACATGCAATCACAAGTAACAGCAGCAGATGAATTGATCCGTAAAGGAACTGGTGCTGGTAGCGACTTCTTGGGATGGTTGGACCTTCCTGAGAACTACGACCACGAAGAGTTTGACCGTATCTTGAAAGCTGCTGAGCAAATCAAGTCAGACAGCGATGTTTTGGTTGTGATCGGTATTGGTGGGTCTTACCTTGGTGCCAAAGCAGCAATCGACTTCTTGAACCACCACTTTGCAAACTTGCAAACAAAAGAAGAGCGCAAAGCTCCACAAATCCTTTACGCAGGAAACTCAATCTCATCTACTTACCTTGCTGACTTGGTAGAGTATGTTGCAGACAAAGACTTCTCAGTAAACGTGATTTCTAAATCAGGTACAACAACTGAACCAGCGATTGCTTTCCGTGTCTTTAAAGAACTCTTGGTTAAGAAATACGGTCAAGAAGAAGCCAACAAACGTATCTATGCAACAACTGACCGCCAAAAAGGTGCTGTTAAGGTTGAAGCAGACGCTAACGGCTGGGAAACATTTGTTGTTCCAGATGACATCGGTGGACGCTTCTCAGTATTGACAGCAGTTGGTTTGCTTCCAATCGCTGCATCAGGAGCTGACATTAAAGCCCTTATGGAAGGTGCTAACGCAGCTCGCAAAGACTACACTTCAGACAAAATCTCTGAAAACGAAGCTTACCAATACGCAGCAGTTCGTAACATTCTTTACCGTAAAGGCTATGCAACTGAGATCTTGGTAAACTATGAGCCATCACTTCAATACTTCTCAGAGTGGTGGAAACAATTGGCTGGTGAATCAGAAGGAAAAGACCAAAAAGGTATCTATCCAACTTCAGCCAACTTCTCAACTGACTTGCACTCATTGGGTCAATTTATCCAAGAAGGAACTCGTATCATGTTTGAAACAGTTGTCCGTGTTGACAAACCTCGTAAGAACGTGATTATCCCTAGCTTGGAAGAAGACCTTGATGGACTTGGTTACCTTCAAGGAAAAGACGTTGACTTTGTAAACAAAAAAGCAACTGATGGTGTTCTTCTTGCCCACACAGATGGTGATGTACCAAACATGTATGTGACTCTTCCAGAGCAAGATGCTTTCACTCTTGGTTACACTATTTACTTCTTCGAATTGGCAATTGCCCTTTCAGGTTACTTGAATGCTATCAACCCATTTGACCAACCAGGTGTTGAAGCTTACAAACGCAACATGTTTGCCCTTCTTGGAAAACCAGGATTTGAAGAATTAAGCAAAGAACTTAACGCGCGTCTATAATAATGGAAGAAAAGAGTGGTTTGCCCACTCTTTTTACTCTCTTTATTCATAGAAATTGGACTCAGCCAAGACTTGTGATATAATATAGAGAGCAAAAAGGCAGATGCCTAGAGACTTTATAGGAGAAACTATGTCAAAAGATATCCGCGTACGTTACGCACCAAGTCCAACAGGACTACTACACATCGGGAATGCCCGTACAGCATTGTTTAACTACTTGTATGCACGTCATCATGGTGGCACGTTTATTATCCGTATCGAAGATACTGACCGTAAACGTCATGTCGAGGATGGAGAACGTTCACAGCTTGAAAACCTTCGCTGGTTAGGCATGGATTGGGATGAAAGCCCAGAAACACATGAAAATTACCGCCAGTCTGAGCGTTTGGGCTTGTATCAAAAATTCATCGACCAACTGTTAGCTGAAGGAAAAGCCTACAAATCTTACGTTACAGAAGAAGAGTTGGCAGCTGAACGCGAACGCCAAGAAGCAGCTGGTGAAACACCTCGATATACCAACGAATACCTTGGTATGAGTGAAGAGGAAAAAGCGACTTACATCGCAGAACGTGAAGCAGCAGGAATTATCCCTACTGTTCGCTTGGCTGTCAATGAGTCAGGTATCTACAAGTGGCATGATATGGTCAAAGGTGATATCGAATTTGAAGGTGGCAATATCGGCGGTGACTGGGTTATCCAAAAGAAAGACGGTTACCCAACTTACAACTTTGCCGTTGTCATCGATGATCATGATATGCAAATTTCTCACGTAATCCGTGGAGACGACCACATTGCTAATACACCAAAACAGCTTATGGTCTATGAAGCCCTTGGTTGGGAAGCTCCAGAGTTCGGTCATATGACCTTGATTATCAACTCTGAAACTGGGAAAAAATTGTCTAAACGCGATACCAACACCCTTCAGTTTATCGAAGACTACCGTAAAAAAGGTTATTTACCAGAAGCAGTTTTTAACTTTATTGCTCTTCTTGGCTGGAACCCAGGAGGTGAAGATGAAATCTTCTCTCGTGAAGAACTCATTAAACTTTTTGATGAAAATCGCCTCAGCAAGTCACCAGCAGCCTTCGATCAGAAGAAACTCGACTGGATGAGCAATGATTATATCAAGAATGCAGACCAAGAAACTATCTTTGAAATGGCAAAACCATTCTTAGAGGAAGCAGGCCGTTTAACAGATAAGGCTGAAAAATTAGTTGAGCTCTATAAGCCACAAATGAAATCAGTAGATGAGATTATCCCATTGACAGATCTTTTCTTCTCAGATTTCCCAGAATTGACAGAAGCAGAGCGTGAAGTTATGGCGGGTGAAACAGTCCCAACAGTTCTTGAAGTCTTTAAAGCAAAACTTGAAGCGATGACAGATGATGAATTTGTGACAGAAAATATCTTCCCGCAAATCAAAGCTGTTCAAAAAGAAACAGGTATTAAAGGGAAAAATCTTTTCATGCCTATTCGCATCGCAGTTTCAGGTGAAATGCATGGACCAGAATTGCCAGATACGATCTTCTTGTTAGGCCGTGAAAAATCAATCCAGCATATCGAAAACATGCTAGAAGAAATCTCTAAATAAGGAGGTTGCAATAATGGACATCTGGGAAAAGATGTACGAAGAAGCACAGAAACTATACAATCCACATGAAGTATCAGACTTTGTTTATGCCAATCATGTTGTAGCTGCAGTAGAAGCAGAAGATGGACAAATATTTACAGGATTCTGTATGGAGGGAACCTGTGGTGTTTTCCATCTCTGCGCAGAACGGGCGGCCCTCTTCAATATGTACCAAATTTCAGGACAAACTAAGGTTAAGAAAGTATTAGCCTTTCGAGACAAACCACCTTATGGTGGAAGTTCGGGTATGCCTTGTGGCGCTTGCAGAGAATTCCTCTTAGAGTTGAACGCTGAAAATAAAGATGCAGAATTCATGATGGACTATAATATAAGAAAAACAGTTAAAGTCGCAGAACTAATCCCCTATTGGTGGGGAGAAGAACGTGCTTCTAAATTTAATAATCAATAGAAGAGTCAGTACAATTCTGGCTCTTTTTACTTAACTTGAAAAAAGATTAAAAAAGTAGTTGACAAAGTATGAAAAGTGGGTATAATAGTAAGAGTTGAAAATAACAGCTCAGGTCCGTTGGTCAAGGGGTTAAGACACCGCCTTTTCACGGCGGTAACACGGGTTCGAATCCCGTACGGACTATGGTATGTTGCGGTTAGAACACTTGATGAAAAAAGTTTTAAAAAAGTTTCAAAAAAGTGTTGACAAGCGAAAGCGGCTGTGATATACTAATATAGTTGTCGCTTGAGAGAAGTAAGCGACAAAGACCTTTGAAAACTGAACAAGACGAACCAATGTGCAGGGCACTATAACTAAGGTTATAGTACTGAACAATGAAAAAACAATAAATCTGTCAGTGACAGAAATGAGTGAGAA